>CAZORO010000452.1:2238-4878 GCA_964581845.1 uncultured bacterium | reverse complement strand
CATTCTTTCCTTACTGTAGCGCCAATAGCGTGTGATCCCTTTCCATTCATAATATGGATTGCCTTTGGCGGCGCCACCTGGACCAGTCATGTCGGCTTTGTTATACCGGCGTCCTGTTTCCTCCTCGATGTAACGGTACCAATTGGACACAGTGGATTCCGGGAGTGGTTTATGCATTGTATGGAACGTATACCCCTCCGGTCTTCCGGTGTAGAAGAAGATGTTGTCATGAACCCGGCCGTAATGTTGAGCACCTTGCTTTGCATCGCTATGTGCATCTGAACGTTTCCACACAATCTCGTTCTGAAAGCAATTCTCTCCAAAGATCTGGTCCAGCATGACCTTCACATAATGGCAGGCGTGCCAATCGCAGTGGTAGTAGAAGGAGCCGGTGGGTTTGAGAACACGGTGCAGCTCCACACAGCGCGGGCGCATGAAATCGATATAGGCCCTGGTATTGGCGTGACGATCCTCGAAGGCCCGCTTTTCCTTGGTCTCCCCCCAGAAGACCTCATAGGTTCGGTTAGAGTTGAAGGGTGGATCAATATAGATCAAATCCACGCACTCATCGGGGAGCTTGTGAAGCTGGTTCAGATTGTCCCCGCAGTAGATGACTTGGGTGTCAACATGAGAGGAGGATCTATGCCGGATCATGAGGGGGATTATGGGGAATCCTAAGAGGAGAGTCCAGATTCTGTTTCCTGTTCAGAAAGAGTGAATCTGTTTCACACGGATGCTCTTTATGCCAGCCGCATCGCCAGGTGTTCTTCGAGAATCTCCTGGACAGTGAGTGGTACGATGACCTTGCCGGTCTTGCGGAAAAAGGGATTGATTTCGCCGATGGGCCGTGGTGGGGTAGATGCGTCCATCGATCCCCTTGTCGCCCACCTTGGTTTTGTTGGGGATGCCACCTAGGGCGATGACCGCCCAGTTCTCGAACTCGAAAGGAGGAATCTTACGCAGCTGCTCCTCGGTCCAGGGCAGATCCCGGACAATGAAACCGCGTCCCGCCTGCCAAGCTTTCTCGCTCTCATGCAATCCGCATACATCATGGAGCCGTTTGGCCATCACCCGGCAAGCGGTGGGCGAAATATCGATGGGAGTGCCTTCTTGTTCGTCAAGATTGCGTTTAAAGGCAGGAAGGGCTCCTGGTTCTGTCTGCACAACCATCCCTTCCTAATAGCCTCACCTTGAGAGTGTGAATACCATATTTCCTGACTGGCAATTGAATCCCCTTTTGAGTAATTTGGAGCTCTCCAATTATTTCTTCGAGGAAATTCACTTCTTTCGCGGATTCCACAGTAAAACATGTCTTGATAAAGACATCTTTTGAAAAGCCATGGTACTCGACAACTCTGAGGAGATATGAGCCTTCCTCTTTCGAGGGTAGAATGGATGTGATGACAGCATTATTTGCGGATATTTTCCAAAATGAATTGTGCTCAGGTAAATTACGAGTCCGGCGAATGGGTTTTATCGGGAAACAGGTTGTCATATTGACTGGATAAAGTGGACTATTAAATTCCCAGCCAACTCGATGTGCGTTTGCCTTCCTCCAGTCATGAGAATGTGGAGAAAGTGAGTGTTCGAATGTATAGATACGTTCCTGTTCAGTGTAGTGGAAGATGGTTCCACAATCGGTCGCGGTCCGTGTAAGGATCGGCTCCACTCCCTTCCTGGATAAGGCATGGGAAATCTGGCGGGTTGCGAGTGTTAGTCCAAATTGATGATTTGAGAAATCAACCCATTTCTGGACCCAGCGTTCGCCATGCCCCCTGAAAGTGCCAGGCATCTCATCCTCTTCCAAACGTACCGTCCCATAGGGTGACTCGTAGGTGACACCTGCGCCGGGGACCTCAAGGGGAAAAGCCAAGCGAGTTTGGGTGTGTTTCATGACTTTGTAATCAAGAGTATGTTTCAGATCGATCCTTTCAAGATCATTATAGAGGATGACATCCTGCTGCAGAGAACTCCTTCCAACCTTGCCATGGAAACGAATCATCGCGCGGACTGGGCCTGACTCGATAATTTCAATTTTCCGGATAGTTCCCTTCCAGGAACGTCCTGTGTAGTTCTCCTCAATAGCCCATGGCGGCGCCTCTGTGTTATCCATCTTGTCCTCGACCATGAAGGCTTCATTGAAGAAGCGTTCGCCCTTACTGACAATCTGCCGCCCATTCCAGAAAATGCCGCTGACGTGGTTGCCGCGGATGCGTATGTCAAAAAAACGATTTTGAAACCTGCCCTTGGAGATTTTGAAACCGGTTGGTATTTCAGGGAGATCCTTGGACGGCTTCAGATAAAATGTGGCATATCCATGAGCTGGTACATTGGTAGCGGCAAACACCAGGTAAATACGCGACCAATTATAACGGATGGAGTCATCGGTCCTGACAATCTGGCAAGGGATTTGGTTTCCCTTTGAATCTGTAAGTATGAGACTTTTCACCCCCGCCATTGGAACCTCGACATAGGTTTCCACAACATCCGTGCGATTCCAGGAAAGACTATTGAAAATAACAATGGGAAAACTATCAGCTGGTTGATGACGGTAATTGATATTGACCGTCATAGTCATTGCGGATTCTTGGAGGATCGATTCCCCCTCAAGACGTGCATGAAGCGCATCCTTGTAACGCT
>CAZORO010000452.1:0-2228 GCA_964581845.1 uncultured bacterium | reverse complement strand
CCCCCGTGTTATGATCATGGGGAAGAGCGAGAGCATCCTTGGCTTTGCAAAGCCGTTTTGCCTGAGCGCGTCCCATCCCGAGCTGCTGCTGAAAGACCGACCACTTTGAGGCGGCGGATAACGCATTTTCCGCGCGTCGCATTTCGAGGGCGCTGGTCAGATAGATGGAGGGAAGCGCGAAGAAAGCATAAGGAGACTCTCCCTGGAATACGGGTAGTTTTTCAGGCTGGACCGATTCAAAGAACTGGGAGATGGTACTGATGTGGATTGGTGATCCTGGGTTCCGGCTGTTCCATGCCTGAATGCGAGATACCATCCCTGGTTCGGGTGGCTGAAGATCGGATTCACATCCCATCAGAATCGGTTGTGACGGATCGGGCCACACAGAAAGACTTTCCTGGATATCCTGAGGTAATTCCTTAAAAACTATATCCATGTCGCAGTTATTCACGAAACGAACCCAGCCCCAACCATATCCCTCCCAAGAGCAGGGCCCCTTATCAATCGGGCCATGGCGATGGCAACAGGCCACCACCTGGGAGCCATCCGGCGCGCGCCAGATATGGAGGGGAATGGGAGGATGATATCTGGAATAGGCAAAATGACGTATGCCGGCTCCCTGGAGGAATTGTGGAATCTGGATAATATGGCCAGGGAGATCCGTGTGTTGCACGGTGACAGGATCCACCCCCAGGGTTTCGCGGATCCATTCCTTGCCACGAACCAGTTCATGGATGATCATTTCACCATCCAGGAAGTGCTCGATGAATCCTGACATTGAGGGGCAAACCTCGATTTGTCCCTGCTTGACAAGGGCACGGACTTTGGGGAGATAGTCTGGATAGATCTCCAGGAAGTGCTTCATGAAGATGGCGTACTCGATGGTGAACTTGTAATCTGGACTATCAATTATGATGTCATCAATTGCCATCCGGAGGTTCTCTGTAATATACGCGAAGCATTCACCCGGCGAGGCAGCCCAGCCATAATCAAGGTGTGATGCGGGAATAATGTGCAGTTGTGCTTTAACAGGCATGATAATAATCCTTTATGCTTTTATTCCAGTGAGCGTAATTCCTTCGATGAAATAGCGTTGGGCGAAAAAGAAGAGGACTAGGAGCGGTATGAGCAGGACAGTGGAGAAGGCCATCAAGTGATTCCACACCGCCATGTTTTCAGTCAGGAATGACTGCAATCCCAAAGCCAGAGTATATTTGCGCTCCTCCGAGAGATAGATCAAGGGGCCCATGAAGTCATTCCAGGATCCCATGAAAGTGAAGATCCCCACCGTGGCCAAGGCGGGCTTAACCTGTGGGAGCATGATGATGGCGAAAGTACGCAGCACTCCGCAGCCATCCACACGGGCGGCATCCTCCAAGTCAGTTGGCAATGTCAGGAAGAATTGGCGCATCAGGAAGATGAAGAAGGCGGAACCTCCCAAAAAAGGGGGGACGGTTAATGGTAGAAAGGTGTTAAACCAGCCGAAATTACGCATCAGCATGAAAACGGGGACCATGGTGACTTGGGGAGGGATCATCATGGTGGCCAGCATGATTCCAAACAGGATATCCCGTCCCGGCCAGCGCAATCGAGCGAAGGAATATCCAACCAAAGCCGAGGATAAAACCGTACCCAGGATTGTCCAAAAGGAGATGAGAAGAGTATTTTGAAGATATTGAATAAAAGGGATAGCCGTAAGGGCATCGGTGTAATTGCGCCAACGGATGGGCCGTGGAATCCAGTTTGGGGAAAACATTTGATCGTCTGGTTTGAGTGATGTGCTCAGCATCCAAAAAAAAGGAAGCAGCATGACCACGCTACCGGCCAGGAGAAGCAGTAGAATAAAGGCTTTGCCAAGTGAATGCCTGTTCATGGTGAGTCTCATCAACGGGATTTACCCTCGTAATACACCCAGTGTTTTGCCGTGGCTATTTGAATGAGTGTAATAACCAGAACCAGCACGAATAGAACCCAGGCCAACGCCGAGGCGTAGCCCATATTGAAGTATTCAAAGGCATGGCGGAAGAGATAGAGCGCATAGAACAGGGTCGAATCCGCCGGCCCACCCTTTCCATCGGTCATGACATAGGCTTGCGTAAATACCTGGAAGGCGCCGATAAAACCAACGATAAGGTTAAAGAAAATGGTCGGAGTCAACATGGGAAGGGTGATATGAAGAAAACACCGCCAGGAACCAGCTCCATCAATCCAGGCGGCCTCATAAAAAT
>CAZORO010000451.1:0-4892 GCA_964581845.1 uncultured bacterium | reverse complement strand
GAGGGAATCTCGGAGGAGGGGCCGCTTCCGCTTCCCCATGGAACCCACCCGGATAATTGCAAGTACCGTATCCTTCTCGACCCAATCGATGGCACACGAATGATCATGTATGACAAACGGAGTGCCTGGACTCTGGCGGGTGTGAGCCCCAACCAGGGAGATTCCACGAACCTGGCTGACATCCAACTCGCGGTAATGACCGAGATCCCCACCACCAAACAAGGTTTTGTGGATACAGTCTGGGCAGTGGCTGGTGAAGGTGCTCAGGGGTGGCGGGAGAACCTTTTGGATGGTTCCCGGCGGAAATGGAAACCCACTCCCAGCCAGGCCAGAAATTTGGATCATGGTTTTGCCCAGCTAACCAAGTTTTTCCCCGGAAGAAAAGCACTAGCCGCTCGGATTGAGGAGGAGATCTTGGTGCGGATGGGAGCTTTCGAGCGGTCCAATCGTTGCCTGGTGTTTGATGACCAGTATCTCTGCACCGGCGGGCAACTCTATGAGTTGATCTCCGGGCATGACCGTTTCCAGGCTGATCTGCGTGCCACGCTTCGGAAACTCGATGATCCCTCAAGTCCGCCTCCTGGTATGGCCTGCCACCCTTATGACATTTGTGTGGAACTGATCGCGCGCGAGGCTGGTGTGACGATTACCGATGCAACCGGAGGCAGGCTTTCCTGTCCCCTCGACACCACCTCGGATGTCGACTGGGTGGGGTATGCCAATTCCTCCCTTCAAGCCCTGATAGCCCCTATTCTCTCCGAGATCCTGGGACGGTATGGAGTGGAGAAAGGGAGGGAAATCAAATGAGTATACCCAAGATTCTCTATATCCAACCGATTGGTTGTGAAGGGCCGGGAATCATCGAGGAAACCAGGCCCAAACTCACTCAAGCCGAGGTCATCCGTCCCATCATCGGCCAGCCTATTCCAACACATGCCAGAGATTATGCGGCTATTATCGCGCTGGGGGGACCGATGGGTGTCTATGAAGTAGAACAACACCCTTGGATAACCAACTTACTTGAGTTGTTACGTCAAGCCATCCTGGAGCAGGTGCCCACGCTGGGGATTTGCCTGGGGTCTCAGGCGGTCGCGGTGGCGGCGGGGGCACATGCCGGCCCCACCGGATTCCAAGAGATTGGATGGGCCCCCATCAACTTAACGGATGCGGGCAGAAACGATCCTTTGCTCGGTGGTCTCCCTTCTCCCATTGAGGTTTTCCATTGGCATGGAGACCGATGGGACTTACCCAATGGAGCGGAACTTCTCGCCTCCTCGGAGAGATGCGATCATCAAGCCTTCCGTCTGGGTCAAAAGGTCTATGGACTCCAATTTCACATTGAAGTGAGTTCGGAGACTCCACCCATCTGGGCCGAAGCTTATCTTGAGGACTTGCTCAAACACCCAGGAGTCCCGGGACCCGCTGAGATTGCTGATCAGTCCGCCAGTTTGGGGCCGGTGCTTGAACCACATAGCCGTGCCATTTTCAGGAAGTTTTGGGAGATGGTGTTAGGAGAATGAAAATGAGAATCTTCTCGGATCCAGCCGAAATGCAATCTCTGTCGGAGAGTATCCGTATAGAGGGAAAGCGGATCGGCTTTGTCCCCACCATGGGGTACCTCCATGAGGGCCATTTGGCGCTGGTAAGGGCATCCAAGGCTCAATGTGATATCACGGTGGTTTCGATATTTGTAAATCCCACCCAGTTTGGTCCCTCGGAGGATCTGAACCGCTACCCACGTGACTTCGATAGAGACCGTGACCTCCTTGAAAGTGAGGGGGCCGATATTCTTTTCGCCCCAGTCAAAGAACATCTTTATCCGGAAGGCTTTTCCACCGAGGTGCGGATTGGGAAGGTGACGGAACGGCTTTGTGGCGCGAGCCGTCCCTGGCACTTCCCAGGTGTGGCCTTAGTTGTCTGTAAACTCTTTCACTTGACCAAACCTCATGCAGCCTATTTCGGTCAAAAGGACTACCAGCAGTGTCTTGTCATCCAACGGATGGTCCGTGATTTGGACTTTGGGATTGAGATTCACATTGTTCCTACAGTCCGTGAGAAAGATGGCCTGGCCATGTCTTCAAGGAACAAGTATCTCTCCTCGGAGGAACGATCTAAAGCGGTTGTGCTGGTGAAGGCTTTAACGGCTGCCAATCAGCTTTTCAAGGAAGGGGAACGAAACCCAGAGTGTCTGTCCGCTGAGTTGGTGAAAATATTGAATACGGTTCCGCAGGCCCGGATCGACTATGCTGAGGTTCTGGATGCGGAAACACTGGCTCCGGTTACAACAGAAACCCAGCATATGGTGGCTGCATTAGCTGTCTTCTTTGGATCTACACGGCTGATTGACAATCATATCCTGGGAGACAATCTGGCCTTTGGTTAGCCGTCATTCCAGGAAACCTGCCCTTGCCTCTGCGGTAAGGTTCCAGGATGATGGAGGCAGAAGAGAACCTGTGTAAGAAAGAAAGGGGTCCTCCATGGCAGCCATCCATCTGACAACACGTGTTGAGAATGACACACTAAGAATTCCTGAGTTGGCCTCCTGGGTGGGCAAGGAGGTTGAGATTGTCATTACCGAGAAGGTTCCCGAGGGGATTGATCCGGCTTGGGAAACATTTTTCGCCAACGCCCGTCCAGATACAATCGATCTTGATGCTGTTATGAAGCTACGTGAAGCCAGTATGATATGATGCTATTGGACGCTAGTGTAGTGGTAGACCTGTGGCGAAGACCGGGAAGAATGGCGGCAGAGCTGCTTCCTTTCGGTCAGATTGTTGTATGCGGAGTGACTTGGGCTGAGATGCTTCAGGGTGCAAGATCAGAGGATGATGTAGAAACGATTAGATTGAGGCTATCTCGTTTCCAACGAGTTTCCATACCTGAGGAGATCTGGCCAGAACTGGGTACAAATCTGAGTATCCTTAGGCGAGCCGGAGTGACGGTTCCATTTCCAGATGTACTTCTTGCCACCATCGCCATCCACCATGACTTGAGTCTATGGACCCTGGATAAGCACTTTACCCTCATCCGCAAGTATCTTTCCGGCCTACAGTTGCATGTACCCTCTATATGATGTATAGCCCTCGAAATACTCTCCCACGCGAGGTTCCATGATGAAAAACCTAGGCCTCCTGATAACTGCTGTAGGCTTGTTATCATCCTCATATGCAATGGAGGGTAGTTCCGTGGAACAACACTCTCTTATCCTCGATACACCCTCTCTGACATGGGATGAGGCCCTTCCCCTTGGGAATGGTCTCTTGGGTGCGCTAGTTTGGGGCAATGGCGAACCACTGAAAATCTCTCTGGATCGGACCGACCTCTGGGATCTACGTCCAGTCCCGGAATTCCAAAGCGCGGATTACACCTACCAGACCATGCGTAAGTGGGTGGCCGAGGGACGGATCGAGGATCTACACAATCTCTACGATAAGCCCTATGGAAACGCTGGTCCCACCAAGATTCCCGCCGGAAGAATCGAGCTCATTCTGGGCAAAGACCTCTTATTCAAACGTTCCGTGCTGCCGTTGATCAGTCCTTCGGCCAATGTGGAATTCGATGGGGGACTGAAGGCACGTGTTCTGCTCCATGCAACAGAACCGGTGGGGCTGATTGAGGTCACGTCCAGGACCCCTGTGGAGGCCAAGTTGGTGGCTCCGCCCTTTTCTGGAATGGTGACTGACCCCGCGGGACCTGGGAAGATCTCCCCTGGAGACCTGGCCTCTTTGGGGTACCCAGCCCCTGTCGAGGACGCTGGACCAGATTGGAAGTCCTATACCCAGGAAGGATGGGGCGGTTTCCGTTTCGCTGTCTATCTCAAGTGGACCACGGTTGAAGTCAAACAGCGCCGTGCCAAGGAGCTGTTGAAATTGTGGCGAGGGGCATGGTCGGTGGCCACGAGCAAGGAGGGACAGGATCCTCTTGAGGTTGCTAAGAAACGTGTGGAGAACGCGCTCAGTGGTGGTTGGGAGGGGTTACAGACAACACACCAACTCTGGTGGATGAGCTATTGGCAGAAATCCTGGATCGAGGTTCCCAACAAGGTGGTTGAGAAGCAGTGGTATCTCGACACTTACAAGTTCGGCGCCGCTTCACGCCGTGGTGCTCCCCCCATCTCGCTCCAAGGCCCCTGGACCGCCGATGATGGACGTATCCCGCCCTGGAAGGGGGATTACCATCATGACCTGAACACCCAGCTCAGCTATTGGCCTTGCTACACATCGAACCGTCTGGATGAGGGCTTGTGCTACCTGGACTGGTTGTGGCTGACAAAACCGAACTGTGAGGTTTGGACGAAACGTTTTTTTGGGCTGCCAGGCCTGAATGTTCCCATGACAGGGGATATCGAAAACAACCAGATCGGCGGATGGCATCAGTACACCCACTCCTCCACCACCGCCGCCTGGCTGGCGCATCATTTCTATCTACATTGGCGCTATAGCATGGACCGGGACTTTCTCACAGACCGGGCTTTCCCATACATCCGCGATGCCGCCGTCTTCCTGGAGGCGGTCACCGAAAAGGGACCGGATGGCAAGCGGACACTCCCACTCAGTTCCTCTCCCGAGATCAATGATGACCGGTTGGAAGCCTGGTTCCCATCTATTACGAACTATGACCTGGCTTTGATCCGGTGGACCTTCCAGACAGCCTCGGAACTCGCCAAAGAGCTGGGGCAACAGGAGGAGTCTGAGCATTGGGCGGGAGTGCTTAAGGAGATGCCTGAGTTTGCACTTGACAGCGAAGACCATCGGCTTCTGGTGGCCAAGGACTACCTCCTCAAGGCATCCCACCGTCACTTCTCGCACCTGATGGCCATTCACCCCCTCGGTCTTATTCGTTGGGAAAATGGAGATCAGGACTGCCAGACCATCCAAGCTGCCCTGGCAGAA
>CAZORO010000450.1:3423-4896 GCA_964581845.1 uncultured bacterium | reverse complement strand
CCCCTTCCCAAATACAGGCCCATTCACTAACCGCGACCAGGGCCATTTCCAAGTGAATGATACACATAATTATCGTAGGATACTTTAATGATAATAGTAGAGTTCAACTATGTTCGTCAATGAACATTCCTCCTAGCAACCCATCCCTTTCATTTATACCAACTTGAATTACAATGATTTATTAGTATTACCTATAAAAAGAACATTCCCGTCCGTGCATATTTTGTGTCTTTTTTCACAAAGGTCCCTCAGCATTTTGTCAATCGGAGCCACCACCTGCTTTCTCATCAGATCTAGTCGACCCTCCTCCGATAAGGCCACATAGTGCTTGTCTGTTATGGTCCTAGCGGAGTGCCCGATATACCGCTCGAAGGCATAGCCGTAGTTGCCGGTGTGCCGGAACTCGGTCGGGAGCGTCTTCCTCAGGTCTTTGGGGGTCACAGTTAAACAGCCCCGGGCCCTGAGCATGGGACTCAACGCTGTCGCGTAGGCTTGGATAGACCTGTAATGTGAGATCAAGCCCCGCGAGGAGGTGTCCCGGTATTCCGCCAGCAGGCCAAGGACCAGACTCGGCAGCTGAATTCGGCGGATGGAGGATTTGTTCTTTACCTCCGTGTCAATGACCACCGTGTCGCCCCGTAACTTGTCACAGGTCAACCGCAAGACCTCGGTTACCCGTAGGCCAGCAAGAGCTTGCAATGCAACTCCCAAGATCACATTCCGCCACTTATCTGGTTGTTCTCGTTCCAGCCAAAGAATGAACTCCCCAGCCTCGATTACCGAGAGCGCGACGTCGTCCTCCGCCTTGAGGGTGGTCTCCTCTACCTTGGGCAGCCTGAAGCCCTTACTCACATCGTTGAACTCGTCTGGCCAATTGGCCGCCGCCTAGCGGATCGCCGCTTTAACCGGGTGCATCATCAGCCGGATCGTATTCTCACTGAAACCTCTCGATACCTGGTGGATTTCATAGCGCTATAAATGCTCAAGCCGGATATCAGCCCACAACCGCAACCTCTCGGAGTCGGCCCATGAGAGCCAGCACTTGATATAATGGCGGTAATCTTTGAGTGTCTTAGGCTTGCAGGTTAGTGAGTGTTCCCAGCGCGTGAACACCTCCGCGATCTGGAGGTTGGCGGAGGATTCCGGCGGGGCGTAGCCGAGGATCTGTTCGGAAACTTTTAGGGCGTCTTCAAGGACGTCAGCGCAAAACCTAACCCTCTGTCGAGAGCCGCTCATAGAGTGCCCGCTGACCCTCCATCTCTTTGGTCCGATTCGATGTAGTTTGAAGTTTGTGTCCCGATTTTCTGTCGAAAAGCCGCGGATCTTGTAGGTCCACCCTCCCCGCCGGCTCTGGATTGCCCAGCGATCTGTTATCATCATATCCGCGCTCCATTCCACCGATTGAGGACGGTGGTTGATTCATTCGTACCCCAGAACCCAGATATCTGACAAGGGTATCGTGGATGTTTTGGC
>CAZORO010000450.1:0-3413 GCA_964581845.1 uncultured bacterium | reverse complement strand
ACCCACACTTGCACGCAACAAATTTGAAATCTGGTTACACGAAAGTTGAGTCAATCCCATTCTTAGGGCTCGTCAAGAATTAACTTAATCAGAAGATAATTTGTGCCGATAGATGGAGTATGGTAGATGAGAATAGCATCAGAGAGAAATATAGGAAGTTGTTTCCCGTAATGACAGAACGGAGCAGGCGTATCTGGGCAGCGACTGAAGCGCAGTCTCTGGGGCATGGTGGCGTCTCTGCTGTCGCACGAGCCACGGGGATAAGCCGCAACACGATCGCACAAGGAATGAAGGAACTGGAGTCGCCCGAGGAGCTTGCTCCGGAGCGCGTGCGGCGGCCAGGGGGTGGACGTAAGCGCGCGTCAGTTATCGACGTCAATTTGAGAGTGGATCTGGAGCGTTTGATCGATCCGGTCACTCGTGGAGATCCGGAATCGCCGTTGCGCTGGACCAGCAAGAGCGTGCGGAAGTTGGCGGTCGAGTTGAAGGACGGCGGACACCAAGTGAGCCATACGGTCGTGGCCGCGCTGCTGCATGAAATGGGGTATAGTCTGCAAGCCAACCGGAAGGTACGTGAAGGCGAGAGTCATCCTGATCGCAACGAGCAATTTGAGAACGTCAACCGCAAAGTTCGCCATCGGATCGCACGTCGGCAACCAGTCATTTCGGTTGACTGCAAGAAGAAAGAATTGGTGGGGGATTTCAAGAATGGCGGGCAGGAATGGTGTCCGAAGGGTCAACCCGAGGAGGTCCGTGTCCATGACTTCAAGATCAAGGAATTGGGAAAGGCGATTCCCTACGGTGTGTATGATTTGCACCGGAATGCGGGGTGGGTCAGCGTCGGAGTCAGCCATGAGACCTCGGCCTTTGCGGTCGCCACCATCCGCCGCTGGTGGCGGGAGATGGGAAGTAAATCCTATGCCCAAGCGCGGTCGCTGTTGATTGTCGCGGACAGCGGAGGAAGCAATGGGTCGCGCGTGCGCCTGTGGAAATGGGAATTGCAGAAATTGGCGAACGAGACCGGTTTGACGATATCGGTCTGTCACCTGCCGCCCGGAACCAGTAAATGGAACAAGATCGAACACCGCCTGTTCTCTTACATCAGTCAAAACTGGCGTGGCCGGCCTCTGTTGACGCACGCCACGATTGTGAACCTGATAGCTAACACAAGCACGAACACCGGTCTCCAAGTGCGCTGCATACTGGACCGGAAACACTATCCTCCCAAGGTCGAGGTGACGGACGCACAAATGGCCAACATCAAAATTCAGCGCGATGGTTTTCATGGTGAATGGAATTACACCATCCGTCCTCAATAACAATTCCAAATGATTATGTTATTTCCTTACAGACTCTTAGTTGAAAATCGGGCGGCTCCTTGGGGGGTCATTTCAGGCAGCCTGCCTGTTTTGGGATAGACCAAGTTCCCGCTGCAAGGCGCTGCGTAGCAACCCCAAATGCCGATGTCCCATCAAGCGGCGCAGCCGTGGTTCAATATCCAGCAGAGCAGCCGCCAACCAGCGCATTTTCTGGTTCGAGTTTTTCCAGCAACTCACCTTATGGCAGCGCGCCTCCACCTGGCTGTTGATCGACTCCAGACAGTTGGTCGTCTTCAAACTTTTACCCAGCACCGGGAAGAGTCCCAGACGGTGCAGGGTTAACGTCTCCTCCAGTCCCTCCTCCAGACTTGCGGCCGCGGACTGATTCTTCTCCGTTAACTCGTTGTATATCTTCACCAGTTCGCTCTTGGCCTCCGCGTAGGTCGGGCGCTGATAAGCCCGTTGCAAGCGGCGGCGCAGGCTGGGTTGGTCCGGCTTGGACAAATGCGACAAGACATTCTCACGCTTGTGCCACTGACAACGTTGCACCAACGCCTTATCCCGGAAAGCCTTCTTCACCGCCGACCGCAAACCCTTGCCGCCGTCAATCACCACCAGCAGCCCTTCCTCGATGGAGAGTCCACGTTCCATCAACTCCAGCAAGAAGGGGGTCAGCGCACGCTCATTCTCCGTCCCGGTTTGCACAAAACCCAGTAGCATCTTCGCCCCTGTCAGCGTAATCCCCAACGCCACCACCATCGTATCCTCGGCGAACACCTTCCCATCCAGCACCAACGCCACAAAATCCTGCTGGGAAAGGTCGCGTTCCTGAAAGCCCCTCAAAACCTCGCCGCTGGCCTGGATGAACTCACGCGACACGCTCGCACGCGATAACCCGATCGCCCCCGGCGCCGACTCCGCCGCCGCCTCGTAATTGCGGCATGAAATCCCATACAGTACACGCCGCATCAGAACCTCATTGAGATCTCCTCCGTGCCGCAACTCCCCCACCGTTTCCAAGGGCACTTCCGTGTTCGCCGCACGGTCCCGTACACGTGGAAGGGGGATTGGCACCCTTTGTCCCGCCAGACGTACGCTCCCCCGGTTCTTGCCGTAGCGCACCAGATTCTCCCTGCCTCCGGTCCGACTGTAACGTTCCCCAGTCAAGGCCGTGACTTCCTCCTCGAGCATCCGGCCCACCTCCATCAGGCCCAACGGGATCAGGCTCCGGATCACCTCCCATTTGGCTTCTCTGTCCAATCGCCGATACTCCTCCTCCCGCAATTCCCGCACTGCTCCCAACAACCGCTGCTTCTTGCCATGCCTTCCAACTGTCGCTACTTTCATCCTCGCGGCTCCTTTCTTGGCTGGTTGAGTTTTCCCTGCTTGGAATCACTCATCCTAGCCTAAAGGAGCCGCCCTGATTTTCAACTAAGAATGGGACAGAACCCGAAAGTTAATAATCCGAACTACTCGGCCTTTTCATGCTGTTTATGATTTGCAGGACGTGGCTGATTCAAACCTCGCCAAGCTTTCAGACTAGAGAATCGCGTCACTCCTTTATGGCTAAGGCCAAAGACTTTCCCAGTGGCGTTCCCATGAAGACTGTAGGACTGGATCAAAAAGTCATTGAGATAGAACTCCATTGTGGATTTATCGATCCACAACCGGAATGAAGGTGCATCATATCCGGGTAGTTCGCGATCAACAGTACTCCAGGGAGATGAATTCGGCCTGTCTTGTCTGAGTGGAACCGGACCAAAATCCACAATTCCAGATCGGTGGATTCTAAGACAGGTGTTTTCATCCTGATCGCACTCAACGATGAGTTCCACTGTATCATCAGATAGAGAAGGTATGAAGTGTATGGAACCTTCCAAAATGATCCCTGATCCGAGAATCCCCCAGTCACCCAATTGTATCAGCTCGTCTGTTTGACCAGTAAGGACAGATGTATTCAGCTGATTCCCCTTCAGACTCTCGTTGCCTTCCCAATAGGCCAGTCTTAACACCCCCTTGGAGTCCACCATTGCCCTTTTGAATGGAGCGAAATAACAATCCTCTCTTCTTGGGATCAACTGGTAGTTTATGAGG
>CAZORO010000449.1:0-4900 GCA_964581845.1 uncultured bacterium | reverse complement strand
GAGAGATTTGATGGGGTGACTCCCTGGCAGCCTCATATGCCGCTCCCGTTCCCCATGGTTCCGGGTTATCAGAAGGTGGGGATTGTGGAGTCGGTGGGGAAGGATGTGAAGGGCTTCAAGGAAGGCCAATGGGTTTTTGTCACCATCACCAAGGCGAATCATGTTCAGTTCAATTTCGCCGGCCATATTCTGGTGGGACCCGCCGACCCAAATGAGGTGTTTATATTGCCTGAGGGGGATGATCCCATTCCCTACAGCGGTCTTGTCCTGACCCAGGTCGGAACCAACACCGGTTCCCGTCCCGCCGTGGAGGAGGATTGCCATGCCCTGGTGATCGGCGATGGAATGGTGGGTAACTGGGCGGCGCAAACACTACAGATGCGGGGGGCGAAGGTGGCTCTTGTGGGAAGGCATGATTTCCGGTTGGAGCTTTTCAAAAAGGCCGAAGGAGACCTGGTTCTGAATTCTCATGATCCCGCCTGGTTGGAGGCCGCAAAGAAATGGGCGGGAGATGAGTTTCATATCGTGGTGGACACAGTGGGAAATGAGGTCAATTATGACCTCAACATGAAACTGGTTCCCATGCTCCGGTGGGGTGGTCATTATGTCACCGCCGGACATGAGGGATTCAAGTCCTGGATTGATCTGCGGCAATTCATTTACCGGGAAGCCACCATCCATTGCCCCTGCGGATGGACCCGGAAGCGGCTTGAATGGACTCTTGATCTGGTTCATGAAAGGAAAATCGACACCCTATCCCTGATCACTCACCATTTCCCCGCTCCTGACGTAGCTAAAGCGTGGGAAACCATTTTCACCCAGAAAGATTCCACCCTTGGGGTGGTGCTTGATTGGGAAGGCGTATCCTGAACCGGGAGGACAATCATGAAAGTACTCATCACGGGTGCCGCTGGATATATCGGACGTTTTCTGACATGGAAATTGGAGGAGCGTGCGGATTTGCGCCTTACCGATACCCTGGAGCCGGATCCTGACCGGATTCCATGGGTGTATCAGGCACTCGAGATTGAACGAGTCCCTGCATACAGGCCAAAGCCTTCCCCTTCCATCCCTTTTTTTATGGGCAGCTTGCTGGATACGGAATTCATGAAGCGGATGACGGAGGGGGTGGATGCTGTCATCCATTTGGCGGGCCATGTCAAACCCAACGAGGAGCCGGAGGAGTGCTTCCGTGTCAATGCGCTGGGAACCTTCGTGGTCCTTCAGGCCGCCGCTCTCAACGGGGTACCAAGGGTGCTCGCCGCTTCCAGCATTAACGCGGCGGGGTGGTTCTATTGCCGTGTGACCGATCGTCCGCGCAATTGGCCCTATCTTCCCGTGGATGAGGATATCCCGCCAGACCATGAGGATGCTTACAGCCTCGCAAAGTACTGCAATGAGCTCAACTGCAAGGCCTGGACCAACCGGACTGGAATGACAACAGCGGCTTTCCGTTTCGCGGGAGTTTTCCCGCCGGAATGGACCGAAACGAATCAAGAGCGCGCAAAGCCAACCACGGAATGGCCGGGAGAGTTGGGAAATTATGTCGACCTACGCGATGTCGCCGATGGGTTGATCCAAGCCCTGGAATGCCCCACGCTTCCAAAGACCGGGGTCTATCAACTCACCGCGCCGGACACAACTCTGTTGGAACCATCGCTGGAGATCATCGAACGGTTCCGGCCCGAACTGCTCAAGGTGGTTCGTTCGCCCTTACCGGGGAGGACCACGATGCTCTCACACCAGCGTGCCAAGGAGGCTTTTGGCTACAGCCCGCAGCATCAATGGAAAGAATTATAATTTCGCAATGGGTGTGACAATACATCCATTGGTAGAAGATAGAATCATCGCCTCCATCACTGCGACAGCGGAGGAACCTTCCTGCCCGCCTGTTTCGGGTTGAGATCCTGTCAGGCAGCAACGCGCGAATTCGGTGAATTCCTCCTCGATGGTGTCGATCAGTGGGGTCTCGATTCTACGGCTTGGATTGTCTCCGAGGGGTTGTTGGCAAACCTCTCTTTCGGAATAGGAAAGCAGTGCCCCACTGGTTCCATGGACCTCCATAGAACGTGCCCGCGGAACTGAATAGGCATTGTTGAAAGTGGATGAATATCCCCCTGCATGTAGGAGCCGTGCCATGCAGACATCCTTGATGCCATCCTCCATTCCAACATTTGAGATCCAAGCCTGGGCCTCAATGATCTCACCAAGTAAATAATTCAGCAGGTCGATGGCATGAACGCCAATTTGAGAGAGCGCGACCGCGGGGCAAATGCTTTTATCATACCGCCATCCACTGAGCCGTTTTCCCAGTCCCGCCTCGGAAGTGAATGTGCATGAAGCCAGGACTGGTTTCCCGATTTCGCCATTCTCCAGCATGGTTTTCATTAAACGGAACCGTGATTCTCTCCGTGTGTTATGTCCCACGAATAATATTTTATTGGTTTGCTTTGAAGCTTCCACCATCTCATGGCATTCCTTTATACTGTTGGCAATGGGTTTCTCAACAAATACATGAAAGCCATGGGTCATGGCTTGAATCACATGATCCCGGTGAAGGTGGTTCGGCGTGAAAATGCAGACAGCATCTAGTCCAGGGGTTTCCAGGAATGAATCCAGCGTACTAGCAGCATGGGCCCCAACCCGGCCAGCCAGCTCTTCTTGAGCGGATCTGGCAGCGTCATAGATCGTGGTGATCTGGAGCTCTGGAACCTTCAGAATCGAGTTGGCGCAGATTTTTGCCCAGGTTCCTGCGCCCCAGATTCCCATATGAACCTGTCTGTTCATGGCGCGAGATCCACATTAGAGATTCCCTTCTTTCCAGGATGGAAAAGATTGCCTGAAAAGTGTAATCCTTTGGGTGCTGGATCGGTTTCCACATAAACTGCATAATTATAACGTGGTTCTTCCTTTTTCGGAATGCCATTTTCCAAGATCTCGTCGCGGCCTGTGTCGTAGACAATATTCCCCTGGATGAGAACATCCTCGAGCACGGGGTTCTCATCCAGTTGTCCGGATTTGAAGACTATGGCACTTGGGGATTTGCCTTGTGGGTCATTCGAGGCCCAAGTGGCATATTCATCCCCATAACCGAAATCGGAAATAATGTTATTCACGATCAGGTTGCCCCGCGTGTAGTTGGCGGGTTGAGCCGGTTTTCCATCCTTAGCGGGCATGGCTGGATAGGAATTCGATCCTGGCATCATCATGATTGCCAAAAGGTCGTTGTGTGAAAACTGGTTACCATTCACAATCACATGTTTCGATCCATGCATTGCTTTCATTCCCAGGAAGGCATGATCGATGATGTTGTTGGCGCAGATAACATAGTCCGAATGAATATCGATGCCTTGTCCAGCGTTTTCAATGTAATTCCCCTCGATCAAGGTGAAGGTGGTCGCCATGGGGTCGGCAACAAGCAGACCGGACCCTTGGTGCCAGTTGTTGACATAGTTGCTCTCCTCGACACTCTTGGGGGCGATGCGTCCCAGTTTCGCGGCGCGTTCGGTCACTGTTCCCAATCCATATTTTTGCTTCATTTCCTGGGTGGCGAGAAGATTTCTTTCAATAATCCGGTTGTTCAGAACCTGTGTTCCCTTGCACTCGCGGACAATGATTCCGGTTCCATCGATGCAGCGGAAGGAATAACCATAGAGATCGAGGTTATCCATGCGGTTGTCGATGGAAATGCGTTTGTAGTTGGTGACCTCGCAGCCACGTATGGTACAGTATTCCGCTTGTCCGACGACTATCGAACCTGTCCGACTACGGTTATCAAAAACCCTGAGATCCTCGATGAGCAAATGCGGACAGACATCACCCCGTATTCCCTCCTCGGTTGTTTCCATCCGTCCTTCCGGACGGCGGAGTGTAAGACCTTGGACACGCACCCATGAAGCGTGATCGATTCGTACGACTTGGACGGCGGTATTGTCTTGGATCAAAGTTCCAAACCCATAAAGACCGGAGTGATCCGTGGTGAGCATCACAGGTTTGTCGAGGTGATACTCTCCCTGGGGGACAAAAACCATTTTCCCAGGATTTGCATCGACAGCCGCTTGGATGCCGGGATAAGAGGCAACTGAGGGAGCTTCCACGTTCTCCGATCCCGCCACTTGAGAGAGTATGAAGACTATTAGGGCAGTCAGCTGAGTGATACTTCTCATAAAGGACATCATGGTTTCTCCTCCTTCACAACAAAATTCAACAACTTTTCCTGATCGTTCAGGGGACGGTTACTGACTCCCGCATAACCATCATGGAGCAGGTTGCCGGTAAGGAACACTTGAGTGGGTTTATAAGGACCGGTGTTTTGAAAAAAGGTATAACGGTACCGCGCCTTGGGAAAAACCGCTTTGTCATTCTCGATGATCCCATCCTGGCCGTTGTTGTAGACAAGATTGCCCTGGACCAAAATGCTCTTCATGCCGGAATCGGGATGGAATTCCAAGCGCTCCGAGGATTTCATCGACTCCCATTGCCCCCAGAGGTTGATTACCGAGAGGAAACTGTCATCAATGGCCAGAACCGGAGTCCAGTTGTAGTACTCATGGCCGAAGCCGAAGTTGGAAAAAACGTTGTTGGCGATGATGTTGCCGCTATTGACTTCGGCTTGTCCCGCCCGCATGCCAAAGCGCCGGAGATTCTGTATCTCCTGTTCGGATAGATTCGCGTCTTGCGAAGGATCATAAGCGGGATGGGCGGTCGGACCAGGAGCCATGACCAGTCCCCACAGGTCGGTGTAAGAGATGTTGTTATTGGAGATGACCACATTCTGTGTGAAGTGCATGCACTTGATCCCGGTTTGTGCGTAACGGACCGTGTTTCCGGATAGGATTGAATAGTCGGTCTGGAAGTCGAAACCTTGCGCGGCATTCTCGACATAATTGTTCACGATGAT
>CAZORO010000448.1:0-4906 GCA_964581845.1 uncultured bacterium | reverse complement strand
GTCGGCCTCGATGGTGACCAAGCCTCGGAGGTGTTGATCAGCGATGATGCAGGTTGGATGACCTGTCTTTCGGGGAAAGGACGTCTTCGTTGGCGGATCCGTTCCGATCCCTATCGCGGGGGTCAATGTTCGGTTGGTGATGTGGATGGAGATGGCAAGCCGGAGATTGTGTATGGCACCGAGGCGGGAAGAATCATCTGCCTTGATTCCACCGGTTCAGTCAAATGGATTCACAAAGGCAAATCCACCGATAAATATGGCAGGAGTTACATCGCCTTGGCCGACCTCGATGGCGATGGCCTTTCCGAGGCGCTTTATTCGACTAGCTTCAATGCCGCCGACTCACGTGTGTATGCCCTCCATGCGGCGGATGGAACGCCTTATTGGGATATCAAAACGATCCTGCATGGCTATGGCTCTTGTTCGGTGGGAGACCTGAATGGCGATGGAAAACCCGAGGTGGTCTATGGAGACCGGGCGAATACACTCTATGCCATCGGTGGGGATGGAAAGGAGCTTTGGCGCAACACAACTGGGGGACGCGGTTACATGTTCCCGCAGAATATCGCCGATGCGGATGGCGATGGAAATGTCGAAATCATCGCCGTGTGCCGCGGCTCGAATACTCAGGGTAAGGCTCTCTTCATCGTTGATGGGCGAACTGGGAAAACCCTAGCGGAGTATCCCCTGGCCAATAGCCAAAGCTACTCGCCCACGATCTGCGACCTCGACCGGGATGGAAACCTGGAGATGATCCTGGCTTCGGCGGGTAGCTCGAGCGTGGATCTCCACCGTTTGGGAGCCAAGGGGGATGCTCCGGCGCCCTGGCCAACGAAACGGTTTGACTCGGCCAGGACCGGGTATGTCCCACCTGAGGTCAAGCCCAAAAGCACCTCCCAGCTGGCTCAACCCCCCAAGAGACTCAACCTGAGTCAGAGAGGTCCTGTGCTACTGGGGGAAAATTGGCTTACGATCGATCCCAAACCGGTCTCCCAACCAGAAACACTGTGGGAGATCTCTGTGTCTGATTCACAAGGTGAGACGCAACGGCGGGTCCTTAAAGAAACAGATCCAGCCTTCCTTCAATTCGATTGCACCCGTCCCGGAGAATATGAGATTACGGTGACACAATGGGATGAAACCTCTATTCCCGCGAAGCCCTTGGCCAAAGGAAGCCTGAAGATTTCTTGTGAGGGCATTGCCAGTCTGGCTGAGTGGCTGGCTGACACTAAGACCAAGGTGCTGGAGGTGGCCAATCGCATTGAGACCACTCGTCCAGCAGCCAGCCGTCTGCTCCTTGAAAAGTCCGCCATGTTGGAGGGCTGGATGGCGTGTATTGAGCGGATGGCGGAGAAAGCCGATTCTCTAGAATTTCCGGAAAGGGAGCTCCTTATCAGGGAAGTCCATGGTTTCCATGGTATGGTGGAAGCGGTTCTGAATCTCTGCGAGATGATTCCGGATTCACAGCGGGCCAGTTTTTCATTTAGGGCGGACCAAAATCCCTGGGACAATTCCTTTGAGGCAGCTTCGGATATTTCCATTTGGGCCTGCCAGGGTGAGGTCGAGCACATCGCGCTTGCTGTCACCAACCTGCGTCCCGAACCGGCGGACATCCAATTCCGTCCCCCCCTGCATGGTCCGCTGACTCTGCGGGAAGTGATTCCAGTTCCTCAGAAAGTTGGACACCCAGTGCCGGATGCCCTCGGTCTCATCGGTCAGTCGCATTCGCTTCATTTCGCCGCCGGGGAGACACGCACTTTATGGATTGAGATCTCGGCCAAGGGCCTGACTCCCGGTAAACATGATATACCTCTCGAGATTCTTCCGATCGCAGCTGAAACCGACCGGACCACGGTGAATATCTCCGTGGAGGTGGTTCCGGTAAACCTCGCGGATGCCCCTGAGTTCACGATCTGCAACTGGGCCAATCCCTATTCAATCCGGCAGCTGACCGATGATCCAAATGTGGTCAAACAGGCTCTAGAGCAGGGGATGACCGTGTGGGTGGCGAATGGTCCAGGCAGAAGCTGCGATCAGGAGGGAAACCTGGTGGGCAAGGCGGATTGGACTTCGCTCGATCAGCAGCTCAGCCTGCTCGATCCGAGCAAGGCGATTCTGCTCATGAGCGGGCCGGGAATCGGAGCACCCCCCGAAGTCGGTTCATCGGGTCCAATATGGAAGAAGGGCTTACAGAATGCCATGCGGGAACTGGCCACTCATCTGGCTGAGAAGGGCTGGCCGCTCTCGCGTTGGGCTTATTATCCCTATGATGAACCTGGCCTTTTCGCAAGTGTGGAGGACTTCGCACGGATCGTAACCGCCGCCAAGGAGGTCTGTCCCGAAATTCAGATCTATGCCAATCCAGCGGGGGGAGTCAGCCGTGAGAACTTCGGGGATTTGGTGGATGATGTCGATATCTGGGCGCCTGAACTCGCTCTCCTGCGCCGTCAACCAGAACTGGTTGGCTTCTTCCAGGAGACCAAGGACTGGCTGTGGTGTTATGAAGCGCCAGGGGATGTCAAAACACTCCTTCCACTGGGTTATTACCGTGCTCAATGTTTGACTGCTTTCTCGATGGGGCTGGTGGGAACTGGACACTGGGTTTTCCATTCCCCCAACAAGGGGGATGACCTGTGGACTGTGTTCCAGTCCTCGGGGTACGGGGACATGTACTACGATGGCTCCAAGTTCGTCCCCAGCCGCCGTTGGTTCGCTTTCATGGATGGAGCCGAGGATGCACGCTTCCTTCTGCTTCTCGAAGCCACCGCCAGTGAGGCCAGGCGGCGCGGGTTGAATCCTCCTGAATTGACAGAGGTGGAGAAGCTTTTGAAGGAAAAACTCACACACCTCATCCGGATGCAGTGGGAGCAGGATGACATTGCGCGGAATCTCATTGATTACGAACTTGATCTCTCCGAATTGCAAAACCTTCGCAAGGAGACAGCGAGGTTGACGATGGCTTTACGCGCTAGAATCATGGAGGGCAAGGACTGATTTCCATTTGGAAGGGGAGACAGACCGGCCTTCCTTTCCATTGACACGGGGAGACCTGTCCTGGACAATTTCTCGTAATGATGCGTAGCCTGGCTCTTTTTACAGCCACTTCGTGGTTGTTCTTTTCCTTCCATGTGACAGTAACCCACCCACTGGTGGACTACTGGCACCGTGTGTCGCCTGGGCATGACCTATCTGGAATGACTCATGCCCATTGCGAGCAGGATGAGGATCATCATAGCTGTTCCTGTGCTCATGAGGAGCCGCATGACACCCATACCTCACATTGTCATGCCTTCCATCCGGATGCCGCGAAAACCCAACCGAGGTTGATTCCTATCGTTCCTCCGGTTTTTTCTCTGGTAGATCCCTCGGACTTGAATCAAGATCTCCCACATTATAGTTATTGCGGCCTTCTTGTAACGATTCCAAAAGTCCCTCCAGAACAGCTTTTCCTCACTTACAGATCTCTCCTGATCTGACCTTTCAAGAGTCCTCCGGATTTTCCCCTGTGTCTCCACCTCTGGAGTGCCTTGCGCTTGGGGTGTAACCGGATCATTCCAATGACCGGCCGGGGGAGAAATCCACCACTGGCATATCATGCCATGTGCTCAAAAACAGGTCTCGGAAAAGGGGATAGATCCATGCGATCACTCACAATCATTCCGCTTCTCAGGGGAAGGACCCCGATGAGTCTGTTTGCCGCGATGACTCTCCTGGGGGGAGGTTTCGTTATTCTGTCAAGTTTTGTCCAGATACATTCAGTAACACCGGAATCCCAGGTAGCACTAGCATTCCCCGCGACAGATTCATTTTCGGATAGGAATTCCGTGGATCGTTCTGAGGATGAAGAAGGCCATGTCCACACGGAAGATGAACATGCCCATGGGGAAGAAGGCCATGTTCACACGGAAGATGAACATGCCCATGGGGAAGAAGGCCATGTTCACACGGAAGATGAAGGGGAATCTGGTGTGGTGGAAGTTCCTAATGAATTGCGTGAACCGCTTGGAATCAAGGTGGAACCGGTCCAGAAAGGGAGTCTTGCTCTCACCCTGGATCTATATGGTTGGGTCCGTCCGCGCCCTGGTGATGTCACGGAGCTTCGTGCCCCGGTTCCAGCCCTAGTCAGCGAGATCCATGTTCAGCAGGGGCAGATGGTCGAGGCCGGACAACCTCTTGTGACCCTTGTAGTTCCCTCCGCTCTGGATTGGCAGAAGACGATCTTGGCGGCTTTCAACGAGAAGTCACAACTGAAGTCCACTTATGATCTGCTCTTGGCCGAGGGTGAGTCAAAGGTGGTGCAGTTGCTTGGAGAGATCCGGGTTGCTGCCGCCGAGAGAGAGAGACTCAGTGATGAGCTTGTTCTTCTGGAACAAGCTGGAAACGAGGCGGTAGCCCGGCGGGATGTCAATATCAAACGAGGTGAGCTCAAGTCGGCATTGGCCGCTTTGGAGGCGAAAGGGGCTCTTGCTTTGGCATATGGTCTCGATCCGGAATTCACCCAACGAATCGAGGGGGGGGAGGTTGGAATCCAGGTTCCCAAGGGAGTGCTTCCGCCTGAGATTCGCCGTCAACTAAGGGAGAATGAATACAAAAGAGTTGCCGCTAGCAACGATGAAAAAGCGGCCGCTCAGAACCTAGCCTCTCTCGGTTTTGACCATGGAATCGTGGCGGAACTCTCGCGAGGAAACCTTGCCAGGCTTACTGATAAACTCGTTCTCACCGCCGACAGACCTGGATTGGTGCCGGAGATTCGGGTCACCCGTCAAGCCAGCTTGAATGCCGCCGAGGCGATCCTGCGGATCATTGACTACCGTATAGTCTATGTGGATGCCGAGGTTGCCGAGTCCGATATCTCGAGGGTTCTCGCTCGTGGCCATGACCAGATGCCCATTCACTTCACCGGTCT
>CAZORO010000447.1:0-4946 GCA_964581845.1 uncultured bacterium | reverse complement strand
GCCCTCCCCCGCAAGGGGGGAGGGAGCCATTTTTCCCCTCCCCCCTTGCGGGGGAGGGCTGGGGTGGGGGGTGGGGTGCAGGGCTCGGGGGGGTGAGGTTGGAGTAGAATCACCCCGCGAGGAACTTGAGCACGGCTTTCATAAAGGCCGGCAGATCATTGGGAGTCCTTGCGGTGATCAGATTCTTGTCGATCACGGTTTCGCTGTCCTCCCATCTAGCACCTGCGTTAACCATGTCATCCCGGATGGCGATATAACTGGTCGCACGGCGTCCATCGAGGATCCCCGCCGATACCAGCACCCAACCGGCATGGCAGATGGCGGCGACTATTTTTCCTTCCGCGTCCAAATCCGCCACAAACTTGAGAACCTTGGGAGAGAGACGCAGGAAATCCGGGGCCCAACCGCCGGGGATGACCACACCGGAGAAGTCCTTGGCGCGTACCTTGTCGATGGTGGTGGCGCATTCGATGGGGTAGCCATACTTCCCCTTATAGCTGGTCTGGGTGGTGCCCACAGTAACCACTTCATACCCCGCCTCCAACAGCCGCAAGCAGGGGTACCAAACCTCCATGTCCTGGTAATCCTTCTCAACTAAAATGGCGATTTTCTTGGGTTTTTTATTTACCGGTGACATACCCTTACTCCTTCGGGATGAGATAATTTTCAACCATCTCGATGAGAGCGCGAGATAATGTCATCATACTCATAGAGCCAACCAGGGTCTATCTCAGGGCGCTTGTCTGAGTGGTTTCTTGATAATCACAAGGGCGTTGCATAGGTCCGGGAAATTGGAGATTCATGTTTGGAGGTTGTTGGAATGCGTACAGCGAAGTTTTTCTTGGCGGCCATGATTGTGGCCTTGTCCATCCTGCCGTGTGGAGCCGAGGATCTGAAGATTGGTGTGATGCCGAAGCTGATTGGCATCGAGTATTTTAATGCCTGCGCCAAAGGCGCCGCCGAGGCGGCCAAGGAGCTCGGGATCAATGTCACTTTTGATGGTCCGGACACCAGCGATGTCTCCCGTCAAACCGCCATGGTGGAAACCTGGATCGCCCGGAAGTTTGATGTCATCGCGGTGGCCCCGAATGATCCCGATGCGATCGCGCCCGCGCTCAAAAAGGCACGTCAACGTGGCGTGAAGGTGATCACCTGGGATGCGGATGCAGCCGAGGAGGCACGCGATTTCTTTATCAACCAAGCGGATGTCATGGCTGTGGCCAAGGCTCTGATGGATACCATGGTCGAGGGGATTGGTCCCGAGGGGAAGTATTTGATTCTGACTGGTTCGCTGACCGCCGCGAACCAGAATCAATGGATGGCGGCGATGGAGGAATACCGTAAAGAGAAGTACCCCAATCTCAAGAACCTCTCCGAAACCCCCAAGGCCTCGGGTGAGGATCAAGCCCTGGCAACACAAGTGACCATTGACAGTCTGAAGAGTTACCCGGAGATGCAGGGTCTCTTCGCGATTACCTCGGTGGCCCTTCCTGGGGCGGCGGAAGCACTTCGTAAGACCAAGTCCGCGGACAAGGTTTTCCTCACTGGCCTTTCCACTCCCAACTCGATGCGTCCTTACATCAAAGATGGAACCTGCAAGAAGATGGTGCTTTGGAATCCGGTGGACCTGGGATATCTGACAGTCTATGCCGCTAAAAAGCTGGCCGAGGGTGGCATCGAGGGAACCGAGCTCGAGGCGGGAAGACTTGGCAAGGTAAAGATTCGTGGAAGCGAAATCCTTCTCGGCGATCCCCTCATTTTTGATGTGGGGAACATTGAGAATTACGACTTCTAATTACCAGCTCGCCCAGCAGCTGCACTGCTGGGCGGAATCCTTCGGGTGAAGTTGTACCCCGCCAGGTGGATCAATACAATTGAGTCGAGTGGGAGTACAACTCCCACAGAAGGCTCTGGCCCCGGAGTTCAACTCCGGGGCCAGCTATAATTGCTGGGTGAATCAACTCCAGGACCAGTTTTACCGATGACTCTGGATCCGGTGTGTAACGCTGGGTTCAGTTTGACTAAGATGATTCGTCTCGACCGTCTCTCCCGTCTTCTGTCCCGGACGCTCTGCCTGGCAGCGTTGCCTGTGGTCATATTCGCGTTCTGGGATGCCGCCTTCTTTCCCCTAGCAATCAAGGAGATCCTGATCGAGGCCATAGCGGTGCTTGCATTCCTGTGCTGGTGGGTGTCTGGAGGCCCCTCACAGGGTGTATCGATCCCCAATCCCATTGGCCGTCCATTGTTCTATCTCTGCTTGTTCGCTCTTCTCTCAATCATATGGACACCCGCCAAACAGATTGCTTTGATGCATTGGGTGGCATTCGCATGCCTCCTGCTGTTCTTCCCTCCCCTTCTCGATTTCGGAAAGGCCATGCACTTCCGGATTGCATACCGGAATATGATTCTTTTCGTGGCCATGGTTTTCCTTATCCTTTCCGCCTTTCAGATCAATGGAATCTCCCTGGATGGTTTACTCCGTACCAGCGGAGAGTATGCGAGACAACGTCTCAGTCTCACTATCGGCCATAACAATGGTGTCGCTCCCTTCATCCTGGCTGCCTCCTTCCTGGCCATTGCCGCGATTGCGGGAACACGCTCCTGGATGGTGCGATTCGCATTGATTGGGTTTGTGATGACCTGTTGGATTCTAATCGTGTTCTTCCTGCTCACACGGTCTACCATGATTGGACTGGTGCTGGGTGGAACTATCCTGGTGGGGATTAACCTGTGGGCGGTCTTTGCCGGACGGGCAAAGACAGTCCCCTCCCGTGTTCCAGGACTCCTGCGCTGGGCCTTGGTGCTTAGCCTTGTGGTTCTGGTGGGATTAATCACAGTGGGTGTCTACACTGCCTCGAAGGGTGGAGCCATCCAGGGCGATTACAACCCCAATATGGCTCGTAATATCACAGACCGCCTTAGGACTCTCAATCCCGATTTTCTATGGCGGGACACGCGCGCACGCCTTTGGGCCATCTCTTTTCATATGATGAAACATCACCCTTTGCTGGGGGTTGGCTTCTCCGCGGCAAAAATAGATTACCCCTTTTACCAAGCCAGCTTCTTTGAATACTTCCCCGATTTCCCAGCCGGACCCACAATGCGTCACACGGAGGGGATGCACAACGACTATCTCCAATGGGCGGTGGAATGTGGAGCGGTTGGGACAGTAATCCTTGTGTGGCTGCTCATGGTACTAGCAAAAGTCACACAAGCATGGCTGCGGGGAATAAAACTGAAGCCTCCCTTGATCCGTTTCGCCGAGTCGGCCACGCTGATTGCCTGCCTGGCGTTGATGATGGATGCCATGTTTAGTTTCCCAGCCCACATTGCTCCCCTCGCGGTGTGTGCTCCCGGTATGGCAATGCTCTGGTTTGGGTGTATCTATGGAAAAAGAACTCAATCCACTCCGGACTCCTCCTTTATAAAGAAACTGAGTCCTTTTTGGGCAAAGATAGCCGTCGCGGCCGCTGTTTGGGCTGTCATTGCGCTTCCCCTGGCATCCGGTAAAGACCATATCCCATTCCTCTGCAGGACCGGACTCTGGTCTCCGCTTACCGCCCAAGTGATCGGGAATGCCTGGCATACCCGGCTGATGGGAAGCCGTAACGTTCTCAAGAATCAGTTCAACAACCTGCAAGGGCAGATTCAAACAGGAAGCCTCGTTGACCCGAAAGAGCTGTCGACCACTCTTGAGAGCATCCGGCATTACCAGGCACGATGCCAACAGGTGGCCAACCTGATTCCCTTCTCTGGAGACGTCCTCTACGACATTACCTGTGGACTGTATGACGATGCGTATCAGTTCCTGAGTGCCACACGGGCCAAAGTCATGGACCGGCTCACGGAAATGGGGCCGGCACAAGAGAGCATCCAACGGGAGTATCAACGTAGCGGGGAGATCCTCACTCAAGCCGAAAGCCTTTACCGTCAATCCCTGCGGAACTACCACTATCACAGCCTTTACTGGCACCTTGGGGCGTTGGAGCTCGCTCGAGCGAAGATGCCTGGAATCGATGAGGCCGCCCGCCAAGACCTGATCGAATCGGGACTTGAGAACCTGGCTACGGCCCGGAGAATCTTTAAATCCGATGAGACATTGCTCAAGGAGATCCAGGCCAATCTTCTTGCAGGGAAGGAGGAGGGCGCAGGGGAGAAAGTACCGCGTCTCTTATCTTTCAATCCTATGGTCATCTCGAGGAGTGTCATCCACGAGGAGACGAAGAGGATGGTGGCAAGAAACAAGGAGACTGGCAACCTTTCCCTGGATCCTACAACCTCCAGGTTCTTCGAGGTATTGCTCCCTCACTTGGGATCCACTCATGCCTCCCTGCTTCGTGAGATAATTCCCCTCCTCGAGCGTGGAGGCGAAGCCGGTCTCGCCAAGCAGTATCTGGAAAAGGAAACCGAAGTTTTACGGTATCCGCTGGGATCTCCCTTCTGGAGGTTCCGGATTCAGGAGCGCCCTCAAACTGCCGAGGATCTCAGCCGCTTCATGGAGGAGTACCATGTGAAAGTGAAAGAGATGCCCAAGCTTTCCTTCATTTCACGTGCGCTTTTCCTAAGTGATCTGCAAAGGTTTGCCCCCGTTGGAATGGACATGAGTGAATGGCGGGAGGCGGTTTTGGATCTCAAACGGAGCGCGCCGGGGAAACAGGTTGGGATCCTGAGCTTGCACATGCTAGCGCAGGAAGCTTTATCGCGTGGAGGCATCCAGGAGACCTGGCGATATGGTCTCGAGGCCCAGGCTGAAACCAGCGTGGCGAATCATGACAGCGTGACAAGCCGGAGACCGGGAGTAATCGAAGCAGCATTGTGGGGGTTAACCTGGCCCTTGATGGCCAACTAGAACTTACGGCTGCGTTTTTTTGTTACTTCCGGCGTTGCATCAAAACGGAGAGAACGGTCCCCCGTGAGGTGGCTCGGACGGACAAACCAATCTCCAC
>CAZORO010000446.1:0-4979 GCA_964581845.1 uncultured bacterium | reverse complement strand
GATCGATGATGAGGAGTTTTTCGACATTCTTGGAATCGACAAATACCGTCGTTGGTACGAGCAATTCCGTATCCAATAAATACAGGAGTAAGCCATGGAAAAGTCCTCGATCCTGAAAGTTGGCTTTATAGGGCTTGGGACCATCAGCCATGAGAATGTCCTTGGATATCTTGATTCGACTGAAGCACAAATTGTCTCTGTCTGTCGCCGTGAGGAGGTACCAGCGCGCGAGTGGCTTCGGAAGTATCATCTCGATGGGGTACGTTGGTATGCGGATTATCGACAGATGTTGGAGAAAGAAGAACTTGATGTGGTTGAGATCCTCACCCCACACTTCCTGCATCACGAACAATCAATGGCGTGCGCGAATGCTGGAGTTCGTGGCATCAGCCTTCAGAAACCAATGGCAATCACATTGAACCAATGTGACGAAATTATCGAGACCTGCAAGAATAATTCCGTTATCCTAAAGGTTTATGACAACTTTGTCTTTTACCCTGTCTACCAGAAAGCCAAGGAATTGATCAATGAGGGACTCATAGGAAACCTGATGTCAATACGTGTAAACACCATATCTGGTATGCGCGAGGGAGCCCCCTGGCCATGGTGTTGGACCCCAGGAAGCTGGTCGCTTGACTTGGAACGCTCAGGAGTGGGCCCTATGGTTGGTGACGATGGATTCCACAAATTCTCCTTGACACGATGGTTCATGGAAAGAGACTATGAAAAAGTCAGTGCCTGGATCGATCCAGAAACACCGCTTGACTCCCCGGCTTACATTCGTGCAAAATTCCGTCGTCTTCCTGGAGACATTCCCAAGTATGCTCAGGTAGATTTCTCATTTTCCACGAAGCTGGCGATTCCGTGTGATTTCTGGCTTGATGATTTCATTGAAATCATTGGGGAGAAAGGCGTTATGTGGATTCATCAATGCTCCGCCGCGGGCGACCGTGAGTTTTTCCTTGGAGCTGGCGACCGGATGTCTGCTAGTCCTCTGTTTCCTCCCATAGTCGTTTTTGTCAACGGCGAAGTGAGATCCTACCTTTCTGATATGCCGCTTAAAGATAGGAATTGGTCTTCTTCCTTCATTCGTTCTACACAGCATTTTATTCAGGTGATGAAGAAGGGGGGGACTCCAGTCTATACAGGTGAGGAAGGCAAGGAAATCACCCGTTATGCCATGGCAGCGTTTGTTTCGGCGCAGGATGGCCGTGATGTATACATGGACGAAATCACCTCGGAATCCGAAGCGGCGGGCAGTTTTAGAATCAAAACTAATTTCTGCAATCTCTCAACCATGCAAGCCTCTTGAGAAATGAATGCAGGGAGGATAGAAGATAGACATCGATCCATATGGTGTTAAATGATCAATCATTTATTCATATCAAATTCTTTGTAGAAAGCAGAATTACATTGCTCCACCGTTTCATTATTTTACCAGTAATATATAATAAGATAACATTGTTTCTGTCACCATCCCACAAGAGTATCGGAGATGTAACGGTCCACCACATGGTAGCGAATAATCCCGTTTTGGTAGTATTCTCGCTGGTAGTAGGGATTAAAGGTTCCAGGAGGTGATATGGATACTACTGTGTTTCCACGAAGAATGAGAGAATAGTCTCCTCCACCTATATATTCGGTGACAGTTCTTTCGGTAATATGAAAAGTAAAAACCAATTCCGAATCCTTGTGAACGCCGTCTAAAACTGCATACCGTCCCTCCCATTGGAAAATAGTGGGAAACCCATTTATATTCAATTCTACATCATCCAAGGAGACCCATCCTGGAATACGAACCATCAATTTACGGACCGCAGTCTTTGGGTGAAGGATAACACGACCTTCAAAAGGAATATAACTATCCATATCCATCCATGGCGATGCTCGATTCAAAAGCAGATTTACTTTGAGTATTCCAGTTGAAAAGGTGATTGTCTCACGCCAGGAATAGTAGAGTGCACGTGCACTATTCCCAAGGCAGCAATGCTGAATAGAATTTAAATTGGGATAGAGAAAATCATTGGGAGGAGACCAGCCCGCGAAGTCACCGAGCACACGTTCGCTTACGTGATCGGTGAATCCTGTTGGTGAATATGTCAGCTTGGCAACCATGGGGGCGATCCATGCGGAATCCGTGATTTGCATTTCAGCAAACATATTCCTCAAATATGTGTCAACGTCATCCCAATATTTATCTCCCAAACCAAGTCTAGCAAGATTTAGAGCGATCATGATCATGTCAATGACACAACAGGCCTCACAATCGATCACACCCCGGTCATCTGGCCACTCCTCAATGTACTCTGGGAAGAAACCGGTCGTAGGATTTCCTGTAGTTTTAGCCCACTCATAGGATTTACGAACAAACTCAGAAATGGTTTCATCATGACTTGCCAACGCATATTCCGATAATGCCTCTAGAGCATTAGCGTTATGGTGGAAGTGAAGCGCTGGCCGTCCAGTGAAATAGTGACGAGCAATAAAGTGCCCATCGGTATCAAAAACTTGCGCGTAATCTTTCAGAAAATACGCCAGATTCATGGCTGCCTGAAGGGCCGGAGGATAACCGGTTGCACGGTAGAACTCTGCTTGTCCTTGTAATGTCCAACCTGAAAAGGTTGCATCCCATCCTTTGGGCATGCTTCCATCTGGCAGCGGTATATAGCCATAACCAGATTGCTGACTCAGCGCGGTAAGGGTACGATCCACGCAGAGTTTTCCTGCATCAAAGAATCGTGAGTCTCTATCGAGAATATAGTGTATTGCCAAGGCAATCAACTGACGTCCCTCTTCCGGGCCATGCATTACGGAGCCATAACGATGTTTGCGTAATAAGGCCTTTTTCCAAGCATCATCAATTATGAGATTGTCACTGGTACCGGTTGGGATTCGAAGCAGAGGGAGGGCCTGAGTGAATTTCCCATATAGACGCACCTGATTCCACATATAGGGCGGATTGTGGTAAAGATTAACTCCCCACCAGGAAAGCTCGGGATCTTCCGAATCGACTGATGAAATGATCGCATGTTGAGCAAGTTTGCAACGTTCCGCTAGATCCAATGTGTCTGGTACTGTTGCGGAGTATCGAGTATTAATTCCGGAGACGCCTTGGACCTGCCAAAGTGAGAACATGACCGGTGTGGTAGTGGGAGTGGGAGGGGAGGGGGTGGCGGTGGGTACTGGGTTTCCATCGAAACCGGTCAAGGTCCGACTGAAGGTCACAAAATCAACCTGATAGGTTCGTGGAAGCGGAGGGGCATTTCCCCCAATATAAGTGTAGAAACCTTGCCGCTCTTCTATAGCTAATCCCCACGGGTTCAGATAGTCAGCGGCCGGCGCGGAGAAATCTACATACGACCATGGATTCTGCTGGTCTTCCGGCGAACGAATCATGACACGCCATCGTGTTGCATTCGGCTCTTTTTGCAGGAATTGAAGGATCAAGTCAAGAGGATCATCCGCCATCACAGTTGGATCTAAAGAAAATGGATTGGCATTGGCACCGAAACCACCATTATTGGTTACTTTGGCGTTGGTCCCATTCCATGAGGTAAAAACCTGCATCCATGCTCCACTACCAGAGAGTCCTGTTGAATTACCATTACCCCATATTCCGATTGCATATGTGTTGCTCCGTTCTGGAAGATCCAGACGGATGCGCATCTCCCATGGGGGAGGGTACTCATGCAAGTCAAGTCCACTACCTGAATTGAGAGATGCTGTTATAAATTGACCGGGTAAAGAGGCAGACCAAGTCAACCAACCGGGACGGCTGCTGATATTCCAGTTCCCTCCAATCGTCCATCCAGACGAGAGGGGATTTGAGCCGAAATCAAGACTGAAATCCTCTATACCTATTCCCCATGAGTTGCCGAGGATAATCCCCGTGAATATGCAAATGATGAATTGTCTTAAGAGCAAGGTCCACATATCGATTCAGGCTTCGGGTAACATACCCGGATTCTATCAGATTCAAGATGAATACGGAATGGATAAAAATCCGGTGTTGATAAGAACCAGAAAATCTGTGAAAATGGTAACAGCCCCAAGAAAAGGGCCTGTAAGATTCCTTGTTGCTGGCCAGATAAAGGATCAATGAGGGTAGGGTAATGCGTCAGATATACCTGCAGATCTGGTGTTTTGGAATCCTTCCAACTGTCTTTTTCATGGATAATGGCACTTGCGAGTTTTTTCCTTATTCTACCAGCTTCGAGCAGCCTATCTTCGAAGTTGGTGATCTGGGAGAGGATGGCCCAGAAGGATGGAATGTCTTTATTGGAACTGCAATAATTCAGAGTGAGACACCGGAAGGGATTAGAAGTGGCAACCAAGCGGTTATGATATACCCTCTTTCCAGGCTGGATAAATCCATTTCCGGTTTGACTGAAACCCATATTTGTATTGAGGGCTACTACCGGGGGCCGTTGGTTGAAGACCTTCCGGATCCACAGCTCCTTAGCCCTAGCAGTTCCCTGGTTGTGTTCCACTCCACTCAAGGAATCATGGCATTGGATGGAGATGGAAATGGAGGTGGAAACTGGCTCTCAACCGGTGTTCCCGTCACAACTACCAGTCTTCAACTCATCACAATTAATCAAGATTACGTGACCAAGACATGGAGACTGCATATAAATGGTACCCCTCAACTGGACAACCGGGAGTTAGGATTTAAGGACAACTCAATCAACCAATTCTCCACTGTCAGTATTGAGACTTCGGCAAATGGCAGAGGTTACCTTGATGATTTCACAGTCAAACGTGGTATAGCGACCCCCTTTCCCTCGGTATATGAACACTGGAATCTTTACTGGTAGCGAAAAGGGAGTATCTCCTCCAGTTAGCATTGAATACTCCGGGTGCCCGCCCGGAGTGTGGCGGGACTCCACACACTCCGGACTGGATAAATCAGGTGATCAGTAGAAAGTAGCCCCTTCATTGACCGCGCTGGGAGGAGGAGGTGGGGTTGGTGTTGGTTC
>CAZORO010000445.1:4452-4988 GCA_964581845.1 uncultured bacterium | reverse complement strand
GGAGAGTGGTACCTCCATCACCATCACCACCTCACAGCAGTGACGGCGGTAAAGAGAGTGTTGAAGCTTGCGGCCGTGGGCAGGACCGGGCCCTTACAAGGTAAGAGCCACACGGCGGGGCTCTCTTATTGGATAGCATCCCAAACCGCCAGGGTCCTTTTGGTAGCCGTACTCCTCTGCTGGGCGATACCAGCCAGGTCGGCTATCAGTGCGACACCGGAGGTTTCTTTCTCCTGGCAAGTTGTCCCCGCAAGCGCTGTCCTGATGCGTAAGCACCCCTTCTCCTGTGAGTCCTTCCATTACATTCAATCAGAGGAGAAACGAATCCTTCTGCGATTTGAATGGGACAAGCACAGGAGATCTTTACCCTCCCAAGGAGAAAGGTTTTCTTGCATGATCGTGACTCCTGCCGGAGGCATTCTTTCGTCCTCGTGTGAATATGGTGAGACCTTTTTCCTGAAAAGCGGATCTATCGTCCAACCAGCAACGCCTCCCTCCGAATCACCCAAAAGGGAACGATTGAAGACGGAGGCAGT
>CAZORO010000445.1:0-4442 GCA_964581845.1 uncultured bacterium | reverse complement strand
GGAGCCGAGCTGGTCAGGGTTGAGTACCGCCCATCCCAGCCAGTCAATGGGAATCCCGAGGTGGACTCCATTTTTGTTTCCTCCACCACACTGTCCCTCGAAGTCAAGAATCCTTTCAGGGATCCCCGGCCAGTGGATGAGAACATCCTGCGTCCATTTCAAGTGGTTGTGATAAACCCAGCGGACCTGCCCCGCTGTCTGCCAGCCTTTAACCATGGAAGTGGCACAGCGGATGACAAGCTCCGCAACTGGCGTCAACCTACCCTCAAAATCCGAACCTCCTCGGCGGGTTGGTATGGCATCCCAGTCAACCGGCTGAATACACTCCTTGGTGAAGACGCCAGGATTGAGACACTTCATCTCAGCCGGCGCGCCCCCTTCATCGAATCTCCCCTTGAATCGAAAGATCCGGATGATGATATCCGGATTTGTGACACGCACGAATCTCTTGGATTACAAGCCCATATGGGAATAACAGGGGCAAGTGAGCCAAAGGACCTGGCAGAATGCATTGTTTTCCATGCGGAGGTCTCCACCTCTTTCAGTGATCCAAGGGAGTGTTATTGGCTCACGGCTGGTATTACGGAAACTTCTGAGAACAAGATAGGAACCCCGGTTATCCATCCAATTGTGGTGTCTGGTACGCGGGAAATCACCTCCGCCACGGTGGAGAGCGTGGTTGGGAAGGACCGTGTTTTTGTCGAGGGCGGTCTCCGCACCAGCGAGCAGGCTGCCTTCTGGGTGGATAGTGAGTTTCCCAAAGACTCCAGCGAGTGCCTGGAGGTACCACTCCCCAAATGGATTAGTGATGCAACCCAACCTATCAAGGGATATCTGCGCGTGATCTTCGGCTCCTCCATGAAGGAGGCTTACTCCGCGGAGGATCACCTCAAGCAAGGTGAACTGGCCTTAAGTATTGGTGATTCCACATTGACCTATTCCCTTGGGAAGCATCCTGTAGGGTATGGATGTACTGCCTCCTTTGAGATTCCTCAGGGTGTATCCGGCGAGTCTCTCGCGGTAAAGCATTTCCCAGGAACTCCATCAAGGAATCCACTCTTTTTTGATGACCTCCATCTCCGCGGTATCACCCCGATGATCTGGAGTGGAACGGATGTGATTTACCAGCAGCCCTCCTCTTCCCATCTGACTTTGGTGGACAGATGCAAAGACGGGCCATTGCCCCTTGTTTTTGGAAAGACACAAGAGGGTCAATGGATCACTTTCGAACCTCGCCGTAATGGCAACCAGATTGTTTTATTGCCGGATCTTCCAACTGGCACTTTACCACCGGGGGAGTCATTCACCGGAATTCATCTCATCCGCAGCCTCAAGGAAGTAGATGAAGTGATCCCCTTTCAACTCCCCAGTTGGGTTGAATCACCTCCGCAAGCTGACCAGTTGATCCTCGCCCCATCCGTGTTCCAGCCAGAGGTGGACGCATTGGTTGCGGATGCCGCTAGGCGGGGATTGAAATATGCCTCCCTCGATCTATCCGGGATCTTTGATTTGTTTTCGGGTGGCCAGTTTTCACCTTATGCGGTAAAGAATTTCCTGGCTTGGGCTGAGAAGGTTTGGCCGGATCCCCAGCCCTCCTCTGTTTTATTGGTGGGCGACAGCACTTGGGATACCTGGGGGCGGTTCCCCCACAGCAAGCAGGTGCCCAATTGGTGCCCCTCTTTCCATACACGTCAGCACCCGGATTACCCCTCCGACTTGTGGTTCGTGGAGGGACTTCCCAGAGACCGTGTGGCCAACTGGTTCCTCGGGCGTATGCCCTGCCAGACCAACAAACAGCTGCAGGGTTATCTCAAGAAACTGAAAGCACAAGGAAAACGGGGCGAATCCCAGCGTTTGATTTGGGTTACGGATGATAATCCACCCTTTGAGAGAAACACCACTGATGTGTTCCTCCAGTCCCTTCCCCTCGCCTTGCGGTTGGATCATATCCGGATCCGTGACTATCCCTTCGTGGACAATTTTTACTATGGGATCCACCTGGCCAAGATCCGTGACGAGGCTAAGAAAACCAGTGCCCCTCTGGACTATGGAAAGATCAGTCCCGAGTGCAACGAGGCCATCCGCAAGTCCCTGAACCGTGGTGCGGCAATCTTCGTGTATTTCGGCCATAGTGGCTTGAATGTTTTGGGGCATGAACGTGTCCTCTTTGGCGGGGGAAGCAAGTTCAGTGATATCCCCAGTATGACGAATCTCGATCAGAGCCCATTGGCTTTCCTGATGACCTGTGATGTGGGGCGCTACGATTTCACTGAGATCCCTAAGTGGAGCATTGGTCTCGCCGAGGAGATGCTGTTTCATGGCGAGGGCGGTTGCATGGCCCTTTATACTTCGACTGGACGGGGACTGCCCAGTGATCACCTCAATCTATTAAAGGGCTGTCTGGATCTGTCGATCCGTGGTGAAGTATTCCAAGCCGGCGCCATGTTGTGGGGTGGGAAAGCCGAGTGTCTGCAGATTGGAACACCCAACCAAAGCGTGGACATGTTTACTCTTCTCGGAGATCCTCTTTACCGGTGCCCCCTTCCCAGATCGAGAAATGTTACACCGGTAAACATCCGGTGGAACAAAGATGGTACGCTGGATGTCAGCATGGATGTCTTTCCCCTGCTCAAGGAGCTTTCCTCTCCGCCACCCAGAACCGCCTCTTGCTGGCAGGTGGGAGATGATCTGCGTGAGGAAAATTCCTGGAACCACATCCCCATTACCAATGAGGGAATCATACAGGTCACTCTCCCCAATGCACATGATCTGGAAAAAGTTTTTCTGGGAATCACGATAGACCCGGAGACAAATCCGGCACCTCCTGGGGGAAACCCGCAAGTTATGGGTACTCTCGCCTTTGATCTGAGTGGCTTCAAACGTCCGGACTGGAGGATTCGGGGGGATGCGGACACGAAACCGGATTTAAGCCTGGATATGGACCGGATCCAATTCGAGAACTACTCCGTGCGCGATGGGGAGACCGTTTTTCTCCAGGCCGCGGTACATAATGAAGGAAGTCAGACCGCCGAGGATATCATCATAAAAGGCTTCATCGGGGAGGATCGAAAAGCCTTCTTAAATTTTGCGAACTATCCCGAAACCAAGATCCGCCGGCTCGATCCAGGTCAGAGCAAAACCGTCCGGCTTCGTTGTGACTGGTGGGATGGAACCGGTAACCACCTCATGACCGTTGCAGCTGATCCGGATAATGTGATCTCCGAGTTCAATGAGTCAAATAATGAGGCCAGTAAGACGATTCATATCCTGGAGAAATCCGATCTTGGTTGGGGATTGGTCCGCGATTGCACCTCGGCCCGAACCGACTTTTCCCGGGCGGTCTCTGTACCGGCCAGCTGGGTCATCGACCCCACAAATGCCACATTGGGACCAAACGCCCTTTTCAGGCCTCTTTTGCATGACACGGACCGTGCCGTCATACTCGAAGTTCCGCTCTGCAATTTTGGTGAAACCCTATCCACCACCACCACACTGAAGTTTCAATACTGGCATGAGGGGGAGAGCAATCCATTCCTCTCCACCCAGTCGGTGGTGTTGCCCCCCTTGGCTTCCTCATTGGCTGGTCTCCATCCCAAGGGTGTTCCGGTCCTTCTGGTTCCCCATGTTGATCGGGTTGAGATCGAGATCGATCCCGATGGTGGCTTGGATGAAAGAACCCGGGCCAATAATACCATTAAGATCATTCCTCCTGCGGAACTTTGGGATAAGATGCCTGTGTTGCGGCAAAAACGGGAGATTCCCAAAGCTTTGGAACGGCTGAGAAATCAGTGAGGCATAGGACTCTACTCCAAGTCCCTTCTTTGGCGTTAGACTCTCTCCCATGAAGCCCCCTCTTTCCCGATGGATAGTATGCCTGCTTCTTGTCTCGCTGGCGCTGCCTCTGTCCGGGTGCAGACGGAACCTGATGCGGATCAATACCAATCCCGCGGGAGCCCAGGTCTATGTCCAAGGACAGGTGGTGAGACTCGAGGACAGCGACCGTCCCCTGGCACGCAAACTCGATGAGAAGAAGAAAAGGGAATCCTCCTTAACCGAGGAGGAGGAAGCTTTTGAGAAGGACCGTAAAAAGATTCAGATTTCACCCGTGCAATACGAGTTCCAATCAGTGGCCTGCGGTTATTCGATCTATTGCCTGAAGCCTGGCTTCAACCCTATCTACCATGTGGAATACATCAAACCGCGATGGTATGAATACCCACCCATTGATCTCATCGTGGATTTCCTGCCATTCACCATCACCGATGAACGTGAGGTGAACCTCAATCTGCAAGCAGTGGAGTCTCAAGAAAGCAGGCCTTGAGAATCAAGGACCCGCCATGTTCCCAGCGCCGGGGAAACCAACAAAGGGCCGGGTAGTTTCGCTGGTGTGGGGAATTATGGCCATCTTCACTTTGATTCTGGTGTTAGCTACTCTCCATGAG
>CAZORO010000444.1:0-4989 GCA_964581845.1 uncultured bacterium | reverse complement strand
CCAAAGACGCTCTGGATCATTCTATCCTGCCATGTGGCGATGGCCATCGGGACTGCCATGGGCGGTTGGCGCATTGTCAAAACCATGGGAATGAAGATCACCAAGCTCAAGCCGGTCGGTGGATTCTGCGCCGAAACCGCGGGGGCCTTCACCCTGTTCATGGCCACACATGGGGGCATTCCCGTCTCCACCACACATACTATCACGGGGGCAATCATTGGCGTGGGAGCCATCACTCAAATCTCCGGCATCAAGTGGGGTGTGGCCTCGCGTATCCTCTGGGCCTGGATTTTTACCATACCCATGTCGGCGCTAGTCTCCGCACTGTGTTTCTTCCTATTGAAACCCTGGGCGGGATGAGCCGGGGTGCTATGTCATGGTCCCCATCATCGGAGTAATCATGTCGCTTTACGACACCCGCAAAGCATGAAAATGGACCTTATGAGCTGGCCCCGGAGTTGTACTCCGGGGTCCGGGCCACAATGGAATGTGGCCCTCCCGGTAATGGGTTGATTTTGGTCTCCCCTGTTACTCTTTGGAGGGCCGACTTTCATGTCGGCCCTTCGGAGAATCGTCCAATCCCCCGGCCCAGCAGTTCAACCGCTGGGCGAGCTTATGGAGGGTTATTTTCGGAGCCGACAGTAGCGTTTTTATTCGCATAGTGTTACACCTGCGGAACAATGCGCATCAACATGTCATCATGCGAATAAATTCGCTACTCCGGTCGAGGGCTTTCTCTATTCATGCTTTGCGGGTGTCGCATTGCGGCATGATGACTCCGTCAGACGTTGCTGACAGGATGCAAGGCAAGACATGAAAAAAAACTTTCCCCGGATAGGTCTGGCGCTGGGAAGCGGTTCATCCAGGGGTTGGGCGCACTTCGGTGTCATCCAGGCATTGGATGAGCTCGGGGTTCCTGTTCACTGTGTCGCGGGCACCAGCATCGGTGCTCTGGTGGGGGCTATCTTCGCCTCGGGTACCACTACCTCCGTGATCGACCTGATTCCGAAACTGGAGTGGAGAAAGATTGCTTCTATCTTCGATGTAGTTTTTCCCCGTTCCGGTTTGATCGATGGGAAACGCCTTTCCGATTTCATCCGGCAGTATGTTCATGAGACAAGAATTGAGGACCTTCCCATTCCCTTCAGCGCCATAGCCACCGACCTCGCCACTGGCCAGGAGGTGGTGCTCAGTAAGGGGGATGTGATCGAGGCGGTCCGTGCCAGCATGAGTTTCCCCGGTATCCTGACTCCCGTCCGTTACGGTGACACGATCCTGGTAGATGGGGGTATGGTGAATCCAGTCCCCGTCAACATAGTGCGGAAGATGGGCGCGGAAGTGGTTATTGCGGTGGATCTGAACCATGACATTGTCGAGAAAAAGGGATTCGGGGTGAGGAGCCGGAATCCACGCTCCACACGGCGCATATTCCCTTGGCCACGCCGTTTGAGAGAGAAGTGGAAATTGTTGACTTCGCTGAATGAGCGTTTGGCTAAGATCGATCTACCCGTGGCACTTCGTCAGCGGCGGAGGAAAACACGCGAGGAGTTGCCCAGTATCTTCGAGGTGCTCTTCTCTTCGATCAGCATCATGGAGACTCAGATCACCCAATCGAGCCTGAAGGCGAGTCCACCTAACCTGTTACTCCAGCCGAAGCTGGGGCATATCCGCCTGCTTGAGTTTCAGCGTGCGCGCGAGGGAACCGCGGCGGGATACGAGGAGGCGATGGAGAAGGTGGGGGAGTGGCTGGAGAGACACTCGCTTTAACGCCCCCTCCTCCGGCGTACCGCTTCGTGGTAGACCTTCGCATACTCCCGCGCCGGAGCATCCCAGGTGAAGTGCTTTTTCATGGCGCGCTTACGCATCGCCACAATATGCTCGGGACGATCATGGAAGGCCCAGCAAGACCAGCCGATGGTGTCAAAGAGGGAGCTGGGAGAGAGATTGTAAACCTTAAAACCTGTGCCTTCACCAGTTTCCTGGTTGTAGTTCTCGACCGTGTCATCTAAACCACCCGTCGCATGAACAATTGGTAGAGTGCCATATCGCTGGCTGTACATCTGGTTGAGGCCGCAAGGCTCGAAGTGGCTGGGCATGATGAAGAAATCGCAGCCGGCCTCGATCCGGTGGGCCAGGGCGGGATCGAAGCCAATCCAGGCCTGGACCCGGTCAGGGCGTTCATGGGAGAGGTTTCCGAAATAGGTCTCCGCCCAGTACTCGCCGGTCCCGAGCATGACCAGTTGGATGTCGAGGTCCTTAAGGAGACGTGGAATCGCCGCCGCGAGGACATCATACCCTTTCTGTTTATCAAAGCGTGAAACCATCCCATACAATGGAACATCCTCGCGCACTGGCAGGCCCGCCTCACGTTGAAGCTCCGTCTTACAGATTGCTTTGCCCTCCAGGTGATCGGCGTCATATTTGGCCGGGATACGTGGGTCGGTGGCGGGACTCCAAACCGTCTCATCGATGCCATTGAGAATCCCGAAGAGAGAGTCTCCACGTGCACGAATCACTCCATCGAGCGCATATCCATGCGGGGGAGTCTGAATTTCGAGCGCATAGGTTGGGCTGACTGTGGTCAGTAAAGTGCTGTGGTAGATTCCCCCTTTGAGGACGTTGATTTTGTCATAGGCCTCGAGCTCGAGATAGGTGAAGTGGCTCCAATCGAGCTGCAAAGTGGGGAGTTCCTCCTTGGGGAACCATCCCTGGTGGGCGAGGTTATGGATGGTGAGCACCGAGGCGGCATTTCCCAATGGTGAGTCTTTTTCCCAGGTGTTCAGGTACATGGGCACAATGGCGGTCATCCAATCATGGACATGGAAGACATCGGGATGGAAGCCGAGATATTTGCAAAGTTGCAGGGTACCCCGCGAGAGGAAAGTGAAGCGTGCCAGATTGTCTGGGTAACTCTCGCTCTTGGTGCCATAGATGCCGGGACGGTTGAACAGGGCGTCGTTTTCGAGGAAGTAGATGGGGACCTCGCTGCCAGGCAGCGTTCCCTCCCACACCGCGCCCCAGATCTCTCCCCAGCCCACGGGAACTCCGAGGGGGGCCTCGTGACGGGTGAGTCCCTCACGCGAGACAGAGCCATACAGGGGCATGACCACACGGACATCATGCCCCAGCTTGGTCAGGTATTTTGGTAAAGCCCCCACCACATCGGCGAGTCCGCCGGTTTTGGCGAAAGGAGTCACCTCCGAGGCGGACATGATTACCTTGAGCTTGGTTTGGGTTGGATCATAATCTGTTAGCATGATCGGGCATCTTGCAGGAGGCAGGGATGATTGGGGAGGGGGCGCATTACTTCATTAAATAAGGACGCCACCCGCAATGGAATGCGTCACATGGAGGGATCCGCTCCGCCGGGTCCATGACCGCCGCAACGCAATGGATTCGAGACGCAATGGAATGCGTCCCTCCATGGATGAATCAATCTCAGCGTTTGCTGAGATTGTGCATTCATGTAAAGTGAGAATCATCCTCAAATACATGGAGGTGGTGACACGGAAAGAGCTGTCATAACCAAGAGTGGGCAAGCCACCATCCCCAAACGTGTTCGGGACAGGCTGGGTCTCAAACCAGGCGACCGGTTGGATTTTGTGACTTTGCCCAATGGGGCGATTCTGCTAGTACCAGTCAACCTGAAAGTGGATGATCTTTCTGGCCTACTCCATTCGGATGGTCATGTAGCCACGGTTGAGGAGATGAGCCGCGCGGTTGAGGAGGAATACCCGGATCCTTTTCTTCAATAAACATGGACAGTCTCGCACGAATGAAACCACCTCACTTGAATCACAGCCAAGACAAAACAGAGAAGGAACTCCTTGCCATCCGCATCTATTTCGACCTCTTCAGACAGGGACGGTATTACGAATGCCATGATGTGATGGAGGAGATCTGGATGGAAACGCCCGATCCCGAACGGAAGTTCTTTCAGGGACTGCTCCAATGCGCGGTGGCTTTGCACCATTGGGAGAATGGAAACACCCATGGAGCGAGAATCCTTTACCGGGAGGGAACCAAGAAACTGAGGCCTTTCTGTCCTTGCCACCTGGGGGTGGATTTGGAAGCGTATTTGGTGGATCTTGATTCGAGGCTGCCCGGAAAAATCCGGGGGGTGTAAGATGGTCCTAAAGGAGTCTCTCTGACCTGATCTATGTTCACCCCCAGATCACTTGATCCCCTTCCAGTGAGACAGTGGTTGCCGAGGGTGATACTCATCTCAATTGCAGCGGGATGTGTCCTGATCCTTGCGGAGTTGATTGCGATCACAAACTGCTTTGAGTTTATTGGTTCAAGTTTTTGCTTACTTCTTCACAAGGGTGCCCAGTTGGTCCTCTTTCTACCAGGATTATCCATCTTGATGATACTAGAAGGAGTTAACCTTCTCATCACCGGGCAGCATCGGCGCAAGGCTGCTCTACGATTCGTGTATGGAACCCTCTTGGCTTTCTCTGTTTTTGTGGGATTTGGCGCCTCCCATACTATCAGATACTCGGCCATACAGCACCTTACCGAAAGGAGTCAGCTCCTGATCGAGGCAGTAAAGGAATATGAAACCAAATTCAGAAACCCTCCCCCCTCAGTCATGAGTCTGGTCCATACATCCGTCTTGCGTGAAATCCCAAAGACAGGCATGACGGCCTATCCAGAATATGAACTGACGAGAACGAAAGACGAGAATGGACAACAAGGGTGGATACTGTCTGTCTCGTGCCCAAGCGATGGTTTTTTTGATTGTGCGGAATTGCTCTATCTGTCTGATGGCAACTACAGCCGGTACGCCATGGGGAATCCCATGAAAAGAATAAACGATTGGGTTTATATTGAATGGTGAAAGATCGGTGGCACAAAACCGGATTTCCCATAATGCTCGATCTTCCTGAACCAGCTGAGAAACTCCTGGTTCCCCTTCTTGCCCTTCACTTCGGAGGGGACCAGTCCCCAGCAGGAGAACCCAGTTAGATCGAGTTGTTCCAGGTGTGT
>CAZORO010000443.1:0-4989 GCA_964581845.1 uncultured bacterium | reverse complement strand
CAGGGAACCTGTTGGAGGAATTCAGCGTCACGGTGCAGGAGCGCATAACTCGATATCACGATGCCCTGCCGCCCTGCCTCCTGAATAAATGTTGGTCCTTTCTTCCTTTCAATGCCATGATGGACCATCACCGGAAGGTCAGGTGTGAAACGCTCCGCTTCCTTGACCCAGTTGTTCACCACCGAAGTGGGACACACGAGCAGGACTGGACGGTCCAATCCATCCTGCCGGTCACGTTGAATCTGAGCCAAAGTTTGAACCGTCTTCCCAAGCCCCATGTCATCCGCCAGACAGGCCCCCAAGCCCCACTTTCTCAGGAAAGCCAGCCAGGAGTATCCACGGACCTGGTAGGGACGGAGTGTCCCTGAAAAACTCCGAGGCGGCTCAAGTTCCTCGAACTTTGCCTTCCCCTCCAGCTGCTTGAGGAGATCGCCGATCCATCCAGTCACCTTCACACCTTCGAACTCAATTGCACTGCCGGATTTCGACATCCCAAGGGCCATCTGGAGAATCTCCCGCACAGTGGCCTGACTCGAGGATTTTTGCTTCCAGAACTCGATGGCTGAACGGATGTCCTCAGCCCTCATCTCCACCCACTGGCCGCGAACCTTGACTAGCGAGGCCTTCGCCTTCGCAAGGAATTCCAGTTCTTTCAAGGTGAGTTTCTTGCCATCCAGGGCCACCTCCCAGTCGAAATGGGTGATGGCCTCCAGTGAAAGGCCACTGGCCCCTTGCAGCTTGGGACTCTTCACCTTGGCGCGCGCCACCAAACGAAGCTTGGTTCCCTTGCGTGTCCACCAGGCTGGAAGCATGACCCCAAAACCAGCCTGTTCGAGCACGATGGCCTTTTCGGTCAGGAACTCATGGGCACCTTGAGTACCGAGCTCGTAACCATCAGGCTCAGCAGTCTTCAAGCTGGCAAAGATCTTTGGGCAGAGACCGGCGGCTTGACCGAGCGCGGAGAGGAGGTACTCCCGTATGTCCATCCCGTACCGTCCAAGTTGCGAAGACCTCTTGCCCTTTGCTTTCCAGATATCCAGGACCGGGATAATCAGGCTCAGATCGTCATGCGGTTGGAGGAGATAACGGACCTTCCACACGTCTTCTTCAGAAGAACCAGCCAAAAGGTGCCCATCCCCATTTTCCGCTGGCTCCTCCAGGCGAAAGCAAAGACGGACAGGAGATGCCGCAGCCACAGATATCGGGCGGCGCCATTCCGCGATCTGCGTGGCAAGATGACTCCATTTGGCCTCATCCCCATCAAGAGTCCCATTTGGTCCATGCAGCCCTCGGAACCAGACTTCATGGACACTTCCATTCTCCTTCTGTCTGCCTCGGTTTGTTTCCACGAGGCTCCTGGGTTCGCTGGCCGACCGAACGAGGTCATCGACTATTTCCTCAATCAAGCTAACCAAGACCTCTCGAGGGGAGGTTCTTGGAGGAGTGCCTGTTCCCACCGGGGTGAGGCAACGAACCGATGCGGGCATCCGTTTAACCAAGTCGGTTAGTAGACCGGCTTCGCCTCCAGTAACAATCGGCTCCCAGACAGCCTGCCAGTGGGTTCCATCCCGCTTCAGGCCAGGAAGGACCTGTTGACGTGCCACCAGCCCGCCACTGTACCGGACCACATCCGCAAGGAATGCGAGGTCAGGAGCCAGCACGACACCGGGCGCAAGTGTCTTCTTTCCCATGCATTCGCAAAGCAGGCGAACAGCATCGTGGGACTTGAGCGGGAGCACGCTGACAATCCACGGAAGTATTTTGGTTTCCAACTGGGAATCTGGCGGATCCCCGATGAGAGGGCTGGAGGGGATTGGGTTTTTCCCCTGCGTTGGCAGCCAGACAAGAAGATCCTTTGTTCCCTGAGATTGGATCTCATCTCCATCGAACCCCATACCCATTGCCCTGCTGAGTTCGACGTCGGTCGCGCTAAAGGTAAGCGAAGCGGGCGAACCCTTGCTTCTCTTTCCACGGGCCTGGGGTTCCTTATCGAACTCTCTTCGAATTTCCGCCCAGAGATGGATTTGTCCACCGAGTACTCCGGCATGGAGAACGATCATGACAACCCCTCATCCTCGATCTCACCGAGGAAGACAATCAAAAACATGAAAGAACCTGAGAGATCATGTCGTTTCGATGGAGGGAGGGCAAGGGGATATCCTCTGTGCCAAAATGGATGAGACTATAAAGTGGGGCCTGGGATCTGGGAGGTAGGTTTGAGGGGGATTTGTGATCTTCCTTTTCACCAATCTGTTCTCGGAGTGGATTGATTCTCCTCATACTCATGGCCAATATTGCTTGTCAAGACATGCGCAACTATCGCTTAACCACATCCAATAAAGCATTGACCTTGATTGAGCTTCTGGTTGTCATGGGGATCATCCTGATCCTCACCTCAATCGCTGTACCGGCCTACCTCTCGGCCATGAACAGAACTCAGCTGGCACGAACCAAGTTGGATATGCGTACTCTTGCGGATGCAATCGAGGCGTTTCGTGCCGAACGCGGCGTTCTTCTGATTGATGCTTGGGATGATGACTATCCATATGCCTTGCGGCTTTGGGCCACCAAATTTGGGAGAGTCGGACCCAAGCCTCCATTTTTTGGATCGGCACCAAGGTTTTATCCACTGACTTCTCCGATTAATTACCTTTCCAAGATTCCGGGAGATCCCTTCAGCGGTTCAGATATCGAGTCTTTCATTTACTTTGATAATGATCCCGAGAATCCTCTCTTGGATTACAACATCCATCGATTCCTCCCATGGGAACCTGCGTTCCAGGCATCACCCACCTACCCGCTTCGAGTGGGCGAATTTGGTTTATTGAGTGTGGGGCCGGATGAATATCTTGGTTCCTCACCAAGTGGCAATGCTCCCACACGTGGGATCCCCTACTGTCCAACCAATGGCCTGCACAGTCTGGGGGATGTGGTGATACGAACTATGGGAAATGCGGATCTTTGAAGGATGAGAGCCAAGGCATCCGGTCTCCAGCGAGATTGGCCTTCGCCAAACAATCGGCCAGTATTCCTTGACATCCCCAAAGGTCTTATTTATGGTTCGATTTTTCAAATTTCCTCCAATGCCTATTCAGATGCCAGAAGAATCCAATGATACATTACATTGTTAGTATTTATCTATCCTTTACTAGGTGTGGACAAAAATTTATAAAGTAGACTGGACACGGTGTGGTAACATATAACGAGAAAATCCCAAGAGATCATTTTTACCGCTTAACGTATTTTGAACCTGAATGAGCAAGATGATTCTTTCGTAAACTCTCAATTGATGTTCCATCCGAAATCAAAGGATATAGAGGATGAATGTAACCCCAACTGAAACCAAAACCTCCATTGAAACATCCCTGACTCAGGTAAACTTTGAGCGAGGTTCCATTTCCCATGCTTTGGCGGTCCTACGCCAGAAACAGGGGAGGATCATCGTATCTACTGTATTATTTGCAGTCCTCTCCACCCTTCTTGTTATCTTCGCTTATCTATCAGCTCCATCGATTGAAAGATCACTTCTTTGGTTTTCTCCTGTTTTTGATGGATGTGACCAAGGTTTTTATCCGAATGGGATGAAGTTCTCTTCCAACGATCTATTAGCATCACAAATACTTGACCAGGTTTATTCGGAAAAATCTATTTCGAAATTCATGGACCTGATGCATTTCAAGAATTCCGTTTTTGTACTCAGGTCGGCAGAGGGACTTCGCTCTCTACAGGAACGTTATGGGGGGTTGTTTTCAGCATCATCTTCACCTATAGGAGCTGAAAAGCAACAGCAGTTTCAGGAATATTTGACTGCAAAAAGTAAAATCCTCTCTCAGGCTGCCTACTGTGTTTGCTTTTCTTCGCCTCATTCGGAAAATGTCCCTAAAACTATCCGCACAGAAGTGCTCACAGGGATTCTTGAGGAATGGGCTCGTTCCAGCGAAAAAAAGAGGTATGTTAAAAAATATCCAATTGCTGCCATCGATAAGACCTTTTTTGATGACCTATCCCTGGATAAAGAGGAACCCATTTTAAGACTTCTTAAGTTAAGGGCCATAAGTCGTAATATTGAAAACACCATCGATTTTTTAGGCACTTACCGTGGCGCAGTAGATGTCAAAACAGCTTCTGGTACGAATATTTTATCCCTTCAGACAATCGTTAATAATGTAATTCGAAACAAAATACCACTTCTTGCAGGCACTGTCCGGAATGGGCGTTTGTATAAGAATTTTATTATTTCCAGCCAGTATGTGAAAGCGAGCCTCTTCGATCTTCGTCTGGATGAAGAAATGCAAAAGGAGAGAGTTGCTCAGGCAAAAAAAGTGCAGGAGTCTTATCTAAACAATGTCTCACCCTTGACTTCCGATTCCATCTCATCGCCTGCTAGGGATAGTGTTCCTTTTACAGGGATGTTGATACCACAGATAGGCGAAACCTTCTTGGACCGGTTGATCAAACTTTCACAAGAGAGTCAAGATACAAAATATCGACAAAGCTTATCTGACCGGATTATCGAAGAAGGAGTCAAGTTGTTGGATATTCAGCAGGATATTGCTTTCTATCAAAACCTTCTTCCAAAAGAAATTTCTAAAGGTACGACACCACCAGAGACCTTAGAACAACACAAGAGACATTCTAATATTTTCGAGGGCCGTTTTCGAGATGCGATTGAGCAGCTCCGGCAGGTAAACCGTGAACTCATTATCATACGTGATCTTCTTAGTGATATCCAACTTGAAGCTAATTCCAAACTCTATCGTGTATTAGGAGATGTTGAGCACCAATCTGTGTCCAGAATGTCGCCCAAGAAAACGATATTCTTGGTTATTCTCATGATTTTCCTATTCTATTGTTTTTCATCTTTTGGTGTCTTGGGTTTAGAGTACTTTCAGAAGAAAGAATAGCAGAGACAAGTTTTTGCAAGCTTGGAGTCATATTGTGCCAGATTTCTCACATGAACATGGAATTGCAGTAGAGCCAACATATCAG
>CAZORO010000442.1:0-5003 GCA_964581845.1 uncultured bacterium | reverse complement strand
CCGCTGGCCCTGTATCAGCCTTGTTTTCTTCCACCATGGTAAAACTCCTGTTGGGATAGTCCCTCGGGTCAAACTGTCCCCCCTGAAAAAGGACTTCCCTTTTCATAATAGACAAAGGCAGTCTATGGGATCACGGGCATGAGATCAACCTTGCGGGATGGAAGGCTCATTCATCCCGGACAATACGCAAGCCCGTGTTATAGACCTTAGTAAACGGAGCCCACTTCCAGCGTTTAGCTGAACGGCAATCATAGGCATAGCAATCCCAGGCACCGCCACGAATCACCATATAGAGTGAACTCCCTTCCAGCCATGGGCTTCCATCCGTGGGGGCTCCTGTATAGTTGTTGTGCCAGAAATCCTGGCACCATTCCTCTAGACTGCCATGCATGTCATACAACCCATATCCATTTGGAATTTTTGTAGCGACCGGTTGACATCCAACCTCCCACGGGCAATTGCCGCCCCACCACATGTTCTGGTCGAACCAGGGGCCGAAGTCATACGTGTCTATTTTCGCAACCGTTGGATCATCTCCAAACGAGAATACATCGTAGCGGTATAGACTTGACGCGGGGCCTCGGCAGGCATACTCCCACTCGGCCTCGCTTGGTAAGCGAAAAGTACCTTGCCCTAGCTCATTCAAGGCCATTGTGAATGAGAGACAATCATCCCAGGAGACATAGTACACAGGATAATTGTCGCCCACTCCATGGAACATGTCACTTATTGACGGGTTATTGCCCATGAGGGCTTTCCACTGAGCCTGAGTGACCTCTGTCTCTCCGATGAAGAAACCATAGTCCAGGGTTACCTGATGACGTGGCTCCGCATTGGATTGGGGATGGTTTCTTTCGCCCATCAGGAACGATCCAGGGGGAATGTGGATTAAACGCAAGGGACGTGCCCCGGAAGGTAGATTGGGGATTGTGATGGTGACTGAATAGACTTCGGCGGTGGCTGGACGGGTTCGTTTGTGCCAGTTCCGCATGAGGAGCAGTTGATCCTCAACTTTCACGATACCATCCTGGTTAAGGTCGCCGACTATCAGAGTGGAAGTAGGTGTAGGTTGCAGAGTTGCAGTGGGAGTGGGTGTAGGCTCCTGGCCATAACAGGCCATGGCCGGAACCAACGCAATGAATAAGAAGAGATAGTGTTTTGTAGAAAATTTCACAGGCCTTCTCCTTTCATCCGGTTCAGGATTCCGGCCTATGTGAGGAGACACAGACCGGAGCCCTGGTGTTCTCCCCCAATGTGGACACCACTATAGGACTATGATAGGGACGGGGTAAGTGGATATTTGGATGGGGGTAGCGGGATACAAGAGGGGAGTTGTGGTGCTGGGAATCCTTCTAAACTCGGTACAAGAAAATGGTGGGAACCTTAAAAGATAATTATTGCCTCTAACGACCTGAGCCCAATCAACCGGGGGCCCGATGCGATACTATCAAGTGGATTACCAACAAGAGACACAATGGACCCCTTGTGAACAATATAGTAAAGGGTATCGATATCAACAATCTGGTTGCTTGCAAGATTAAGGAACTCAATATTCCGGAGGCTTGAGAGTGGACTGATGTCAACGATCTGGTTCTGGTGCAGGTCCAAGGAAGTCAATCCTGTTAGTTTGGAGATTGGACTTAGACTGACAATGTGGTTATACGACAAATCCAGCTTCTTCAAATTAGTTAAAGCGGAAATCGGCCGTAGGTTTTCGATCATGTTAAATGAGAGATCCAGAGTCGAAAGGGCGGTGCAATACTCAAGTCCCCCGATTGCTGAAATTCCAGAGGATGCAGCATTCAATTCTGAAATAGCAACAAGATCATTGGGATAAATGACACCAAATGGACAGCCAATCTTGTCTCGAATAATCCATTCCAGTGCTTTATCCTCGAAAAGAATACCCCCTTCCGTGTCCAGATGCTGCATATTAGTAAGGATGGAACCAGCCCCCTGTGTCCTTGTTCGTGAGGATTTCTGAAAGAGGGAATCAACGTTCCAAATTCTTGCCTCTAGATCTCCCGCGAATACTTCAGATCCAACTGTTACCACATGGGAATCATCCAGGAAAGAGACAAATTCTTGACTTGTCCCGTGTGCTTGAAATCGCCCGATTTCACACCATGAATTCAGGTCCAGAAAAACAATCTCCCCATATGCCAAAGCAAGAGCAGCAATCGATCCATCAGCAGTGACTCCAATCGAATTAACAGAGAGCGGTTTATTTTGCCTCCATGGATTTCCTGGTATCAAGTAACGTGCAATCTCTTCACGCTGTTGCAGGTCCCAGAGAATAACCCTTTGCTTAAGATGGGTTGATAGTGCATATGGTCCTTGAGGAAGCATCTTTATGTCATACACATCTGAAAGCGCGGGGTTTGTTTCCCATAGCAGTGATGATGTACTTAGATCCCACAGACAAAGAGAACCAGTCCCCATATCACCCGAAAAGAGCAGTGACGAATCTTTTGTAACAGCCAAACAGTCAACCGTCCAAGGATGGCCTTCTAGTGTCGTCAATAGACATCCGGTCTTCGTCTCATGGATTAGGATCCTCTTGTCATGACTCCCGGAAAAAAGAAGTGTACCATCTGAAGAGATAGCAAGGGCAGATACAGTACCTTTATGAGCTGAAATTTCCGAGATGAAAGAAGCATCAGGAATCCGCCATCGGCTTAGTTTTCCATCCCTGGTTCCGGTTAGGAGCTCCTCCTTAACCGGATCGAAGACTACATCTGTGACATCTCTTCCATGAACATCCACAATGCCTGCGAGAGACCCATTTCGCAGATTCCATAGGGATGCTTTTTTAGACTCACCTATCGCAAGGTATTTCCCATCATGCGACAAATCAAAATCATAAGTCCATCCAGTTCCAAGAGAGAAGGTCTTTATGGGAGTAAGGTCACACGCCGATGATTCAATTGAGACGAACACAAAACACAAGATAAGGAATTGCTTGATGTCTTCTTCGCAGCGTAAAGACATTCTGAAGTAGAACCTCCAGCCATAATCAATTCACCGTCTCATCATACCTCGAAAAAGGTTCGTTCTCAGGGGCCTGATCTTTCTGGCTCGGGGCGGGATTGAATTGCTCGGGTTCGATGTTATCGGGTGATAACGATTCGGCTGAGTAAGTGTCTTTCTTGAGAAGATCGAGGACAGGAACCTTCAGGCCAACTCCCCTGTCACCCTGGCCCACTGGTCCTTTAACGGTCTTGGCGCAACCAAACACAATCCCCAACACAAGGAGCGTAACGCAGAAAAACAGAAAGAGCCCTATGGCCGACTGTTTATTCTCCGATCTCCACAACCATCCCCTCACGGGAAGCAATGACTTCCACCCCCTTCGCCAAGCCATCTTGCCGTGCCTTTTCGGCCACACGGTCCATTTCATCATCCTCGCGCATGGGGTCATAATGATAAAGACCTAAACGGCGGACACCCGCCTTGGCGGCCAGCTCAACGGAATAATCCACCGGACTGTGGCCCCACCCACGGAACCTTTCATACTCCTCGGCGGTATAAGTGGAGTCAAAGAGCATGAAGTCCGCACCACTCACAAATTCGATCAGATCACGTTCCACCTTGTTTTCTTTATCGGTGAGCCGCCGTGAGGTTGCTTGGCGCGGGTAGTCAACCGGTTCGGTATCCGGGATGTACACAAAAGCCCCCTCCGCACTCTCAACCCGGTAACCCAGCGTGGTTCCTTCGTTCACATGATGAACGGGCCGGTGATGGATTCCGGCCTTTCCCACCTGTAAGGGGATCTCATCGAGAGGGCAGAACCGGATCTCCGCCTTGACATCGGAATGATCCATCGAGATGGGGAAGTAATTGGGATACATCTGGTGTTGGATGAATCCCTCCAGGTCAGGATAATCAGGGCCATAAAGCGAAATAACCGAACCAGCCCGGTAGAGGGGCTTGAAGAAAGGGAGCCCCTGGATGTGATCCCAATGGACATGGGTGAGCAGGAGATGGATATCCGCCGGACTTCCAGCAGGGATCTCCTTCATCATCTGGTTCCCAAGGAGACGGATACCCGAGCCGGCATCGAAGATCACATAGGTGGGCTTGGCTCCCTGTTCAAGTGGGACTTCGACCTGGACACACGGCGTATTGCCGCCATAGCGAAGGGTGCCCGGTCCTGGAACCGGAATGGAACCACGCACCCCCCAAATCCTGACTTTCATCAAGGCCTGGGTTCCCCTTTCAGTCAGCGGATTCACTTTTTGGCGAGTCTAGCCTTGCTCACTCTTTGCCGGAAGGGGTTATCTCCACTCCCACCACCCACCATGCTCCCTCCCCCCTTGCACTCATGCGCCCGCGCATGATGAAAAGGGAGGGTTGGGGGGGGGTGGGAGATCGAGAATGCTATACCCGTCGCGGACTATGACCTTTTGGCGATGGCCTGATTGAGATATCCGCTGGCTTTGTGCGCGGCAAGTGGATCGAGCGGTTTATCCATCTCTTTGCGGACCTGCTGGAGCAAGGGCTCCACATCGGTATTGAACGCTTCCACCAGGCAACGTTCGGCATCCACGATATCCTGGTTGGCGCGTGCCTCCGCAAGGCGTTTGCGGTCCACAATGAGCGCCTTGGCGAAAGCAGTCTGGAGATTCCAGAGGGTCTGGATCATGGCCTCGAGCTTGGGCTTAATGTTGTGAGACTGGTCGATCAGGTAGTCGACCTGGAAACGGTTCTTGAGACGGAGTTTACCATCCACGAGCTCATTGTAGATCAGGAAGACTTCATAGGGGTTAATCGAGGAGACGGTGAGATCATCATCGGCATACTTGCGGTTGTTGAAGTGGAAGCCGCCCAGATCGCCTTCATCGAGCATCCAGGCCACCAGGTGCTCGATGTTAACCCCTTGGGCATGATGGCCCAAATCCACCAGGACCTTAGCGCGGTCTCCGAGTTTACGGCAGAAAGCGGTGGACATACCCCAATCAGCGATATCGGTGTGGTAGAAGGCCGGTTCGAAGAGCTTGTAC
>CAZORO010000441.1:0-5003 GCA_964581845.1 uncultured bacterium | reverse complement strand
GCCTTCACCATGCTTGGGGAAAGGATGCCGATGCATGGGGTCCACTCCTTTCACTCGCTATTCCTGCCTTATGGTGATCGAATAGGCGAAGAGAACCTGGCCGCCGGAGCTATCGCCTGCAAGCACCTCAACGGGAAAACTGCCCTTCGCGTCCTTGGGAACGGGCCAGTGGAGTTCCCGCTTTGCGGTGTCGAGGGTCATTCCCTCTGGACCTCGCTGCAAAGTCAAATTGACCGAATCCCCGTCCTTATCGAGCGGCTCGAGTCTGGCAACATACTGGCCCTTTTCGTCGAGTCGCTCCTCCACCTTGCGAATAGAGGGGGGGGTGTTTCCAATGGAGGTGTAGGCCCGCACGGCTTTGGACTCCTGATTCTTCTCTCCAACGAACACGACGACCTCAACCTGGTCACCCTTCTTGGTGGGACGGTTGAGTTCGGGGCTTGGAGATTCCTGCACGGTCTGATCGTTGATCCTCCAGTGATAATAGAGGCCGGTCACTGGAGGTGCATCCTCGTTGAGCACAACCACTGCCTTGAGGGTGTCTCCCGAGGAGGGGGCCGAGGGTTCGATGGAAACCGATTTGATGTCCATGGAATTGGCGGTGAGGCTGCCGGACCCCCCAGCCTCAAGCGAATTGGCGGTGGGCTCGGAGGCGGAGGCGCCGGGTTCATGCTCCGTGGCTGCGCCGGATGTGGATGCGATCTGCTGGTCTTGTGAAGCCCTCTTCACAGTCGGGGAGGAGGTCTTCTCAGTGCCGCAGGAGACCAATCCAAAAACCAGGAGGGGCAGCACAAAAGCTTTGAGAACCCGGAATTTGCCAACATTTATCGCGGTTCGTCTGTGGCCGGATCCAATCATGTCCGAAATGCCTCCATTGGGTGATGCGATCATTTGAAAATCCAGTCAAACAGGGAAAAACCGATGGCACCGGGATTGACGACCCTAGGATGGAGCATGGTCGAAGAGATGGTGAGCTGATCGACGGGAGCCCAGGAATAGTACTTCTTGGTGGCCGCCATGGTAAAAATTTGTGTGTTTGCGGCCGTGATGGAGATCTTGTAACCTTTTCCAGAGACATACTGACTCTGGGCACAACCGGCGCAGTTGGAAAGGCAGACAGTGCTTGCGCCGGAGTAGAGGGAGTTCAGGCATCCCACCGTGCCCGCGTACCTCAGATTCCGCTCGAAGAAGACTTCCTGGTCCATCTTTGCGTTCATGAGGGCGGTGATCCCGTCACTCTGGTTGGTCCGGTTCACATAATTAATGTAGGCGGGAATGGCGACCGTGCTGAGGATCGCAATGATTGCCACCGTGACCATCAGTTCCACCAGTGTGAAACCCCTCTGGCCCAATGCGCACGCTTCATTGGTCTTGCATGGAATGTGGTTCACTTGCCCTTTGCCTCCTCTCCGGTGAAAGGCAACTCACGGATGGCTTATGGTCTTAAGAAGTTGCCGGAACTGAGGAATCCCGTCCCACGCCATCCATCAGGTTGATCTCAGTAACGCTTGTCCTCTTGGTGTTGGTTCTCAACCCCCGCGAAAGATTCCCCTCGTGACCGTGCCTCAATGGGACGGGGATGCCTCTCCGGGACATCTAGGACACGGATCGGTTCAACGCGAATTTTTCTTTAGATTTTTATGCAGGTGCTGAAAAGAGAGCAGGGGGAAAAGGGTGCGATTCATGGAAAGCTTCTCAGGGGGGATTGCGCTCGCTGATTCAAAACTGAAATGGTCCATGTGGACAGGTGCCGTCTCCGGCCTTATTTTGCCACATAAAGACGGCTGATGCAGCGGATTTACATTAAAACGTGTTATTTGGAGGGATCAAGCCATGAAAGACTCCCTGGAAATATTCTGCAGTGCCCTGGAAATGAAGGAAAGGAAAAAGGACCTTTATGAAAGTGCCATGAAGGCTTGCCCTGATCAAGTGGGGAAGGAGACCTTCCGTATGCTGAGGGATGCCGAAGTTGAGGGTGTGAAGCAACTTCGCGAGGTGTATGAAGAACTCAAAAAGGGAAAAGTGGATCCCGACGCCTGCCGATTGGTGAGCTTTGAGGGTGAGGACAAGAGGCATTTTCTCAGGAACCTGGCGGCAGAGCAGAAAACGATTTCACAGGCATGCTCCGACGACGTTGCTGCGATAGAAAGCGGACTGAAGCTCGAGGACGCAAGTGTCAAGCTCTTTGATGAGCAATTGAAAACGGCTACCGACCCATCGTTGCGAAGCCTTCTGGAGCGGGTGATTTCCGAGGAGAGGAAACACTATATCATGCTGGCTGATCTGAAATTCTACTACGTGGATACCGGCAACTGGTTCCTGGAGAAGGGCAAACAGGGCCTGGATGGTGCTGGCGCTGCGACGTGATGCAACACAGTGAGACGACCATTTCATGCCTGCGGTGAAAACGGAAAAGATCCGGGAATTCCCTTGCTTTTTGGGTCAAAGGCTTATAGCATCATCTCTGTTGAACTGCAGGCATGACGGTCTCGCCTCTGATCTATTTGTCCCTCGCGAATGGTTCTTAACCAGATTCTCACATGACCAATCGTATCGTACCAGGAGTCCGGTGGTAAGAGGCGCATCTTTTCCTTGGACTTCCAGGCTCAGTATTCCCGGTTTCATTCGCCTGTCCACACCGGATCTCAGAAAAGCATCCTTGAACCGTGCGTCGAACGGAGGGTGATCTTATGAAACATCTCGGAACTTCCAACAGCGTACCGATTGGGAGATTCGCATGGGCTGGCGTTATCGTGCTCATAGTATTTCTTGGTCAACTGTCCACTGGAGGCTTGTCGTTGGCTGATGACAAGACTCCTAGTGAGGGTGGTGCGCTCCCCGAAATGAAGATCCCCGTTCCACAGAAGGATGAAGAGCTCAAATACCTGGGGATCAAGGAGAGAGGAACGTTCAAGATCCCGCAGATTAAGGCGGACATGGTGATTGTGGAAGTGTTCAGCATGTACTGTCCCTTTTGCCAGAAGGAGGCCCCCGCGGTGAATCAGCTTTACCAGGCAATTGCCGCGAATCCGGATCTTAAGGACAGGATTAAGATGGTCGGGATCGGTGCGGGAAACTCAACATTCGAGGTCAACACGTTCAAAAAGCACTATTCGATTCCTTTTCCACTATTGCCAGACGCAGATTACAAAGTACACGACGCGCTTGGTCAACCGCGAACCCCCTATTTTCTGGTTGTTCGACTGAATCCCAATAGCCCGCACACCATTATCTATTCCAAGGTGGGAGCTTTCGGAGACCCAAAAGACTTCTTGGATCTACTTCTGGCCAAAGCCAAGATGAAGTAGGGAGGATGACTCATGGCAGAAATGAAGAGATTGGTATCGTCCATGTTCCTCGCTCTAATGGTTTTTTTTGCGTTCAGTGGGTCATGCTTTGGGGCGTCTGAACAGTTCAAGGGCAGCATCTTTCAAGTGGGCGACTTGAAAGCCACAGACAGTCAGCCCCGGCTGAAAGTGGGTGATCGGGCTCCGGACTTCACCCTCCCATCGATCAAAGGCGAAAAGGTGTCGTTGGGAAGTTACCTGGGCAGCAAAAACGTGGTCCTCTCATTCGTGCCGGCGGCATGGACACCGGTCTGTTCTGAACAATGGCCGGGGTACAATATCTTGAAGGAAGAATTTGATAACCACAACAGTGTGTTAATAGGAATAACCACCGACAACCTACCGACGTTGTTTGCCTGGACTGAGCAGATGGGAGGTGTCTGGTTTCCGGTGGTCTCGGATTTTTGGCCTCACGGGGAAGTATCGCAAAAATACGGGGTTCTGAGGTCTTCAGGGGTCTCTGAAAGGGCTCTATTCATCATCGATAAGAAAGGGGTAATCCGATACATTGACATCCATGACATCAGAGAGCGACCAAACACTGAATTGCTTCTCAATCAACTGAAGAAACTCAAGAAGTAATGCTGTTGTGGTCCATCGCGTGGAGGATCTCATTGGGTGAATCTGGTCAGGGTTGAAAACCTTCATGTGGAGTCTGCTTGGAAATTGCAGTCAAGTTTGTGTAGCCTCGGGCCTTGTGACCGCCGTAATTTTTGCTCGTGGGGGGACTATGGTGCGCCTTTGACTATGCTGGGTATAATCTTGAAACCAACTCCGTATGAGTGGTTTCGGTGTGTTGATTGTTGTGTATGAGAGAAATGAGGAATTGCAGTTGGTCACTTGATGTGAGCATTTTCAGGTTCAGGGTTTTTACTTCTCAAAGTGGAGGGATTTCAAATGGCAAAAAAGGAAAGACACCTCGTGAAAGGTGAATGCCCTCAATGTGCGTGTGGAGATGTATCTTTTATCCCCTCTGAAGAAATGAAAAAGAAATACATCGGATCCCAAGAGGAGATTGAGATTCTCTGCCCCAGTTGCGGAACCAAACACAAAGGCAGACTGGTGCGGGAAGAGGAGGAGCGATAACGGGGTTTTTGTGTTTTTTCGTTGACCCACGAAAGTCGTTCGCGGTTCACTTGCCTGTAACGCATCAAGAAAGGGGGACGAGTGTATGAAGACACCTGCTCATTGCCCGGGTTGGGAAAGTTTCAAGAACCTCAGCTCTTTTGTCTGCAAGTGTCCAGATTGCGGTAAGGAAAAGGAAATCTTTTCCGATGAATTCGGCAAGGCTCATGTCTGTCCGGGGTGCAACAAGGAGATCGATTTTTCCAGGTGCACGATGGAAGCTTTCGGTGGAAAATCCAATCCTTGATCTCGTTCCCTCTCCACTCCCGCCGCCATCCATTCCCGTTGTATTGCAGCCCCTGCAGTAGGCCTTAGGGGAGCCCACTTCCACGGCTCCCCCTGTAAGTCTTTTGGCCAAGTTCTTGCCGCAGGGGAAGAATCACCAATCCAGCGAACTCCTCATGCCGTTGTGAGGTCTTCGAACCCGGAGAGAAGCCATGCCCAATCGCCTCGTCATGCAAAAGAGCCCTTATCTTCTTCAGCACGCAAACAACCCTGTGGATTGGTACCCTTGGGGAGAGGATGCCTTCA
>CAZORO010000440.1:0-5033 GCA_964581845.1 uncultured bacterium | reverse complement strand
CCCGCCTACCTAACAAATGGAGGCGGTAGGGTCGCAGGGGGTGTCCCGCAACAACCCAACACCTGAGATCCGATCTCATAGCTGAGGCTATCGAGTGTAGCAAGGGGGTGACCGCAATCAACCCACAACCCACCGGAACGAACCTTCCCTGTTCATTATAGTGTAGCAAGGGGGTGACCGCAATCAACCCACAAATGACGCAATCGAATACGTCCCTCCAACTAAGGACGTAATAGAATACGTCCCTCCAACTAAGGACGTAATGGAATACGTCCCTCCAACCCATAACCAACTGGACTAGGAGTTGCACTCCTGGACCGTGGCCTTCTGGGGGAGTTGAATTCCCCCGTGAGAGTAAGTTGGGAGAAGACACCGGAGGATTACAACTCCACCAAAGGGATTCTCCCCAGCACTGCAACTGCTGGATGAGCTAGTAAACACACCCCACTAATGAGTACGATTTCCTAACCTGTCACTAGATCAGTGAAACAAAGAGGGGAGGCTTGCGATGAAGAACCAAGACCATGAGTACAAAGCCGGATTCGCAATGTCACGCCGGGGATTCCTGGGCGGATCCACAGCGCTTGGCGGACTATTACTAGCATCTTCCACCGGTTCACCACTGACTTCACGTGCTCAACCCGTGGATTGGCCCAAGGGGAAAGCCATCGTTGTGCAGCCCATCCTTTCCCATGACACACCCCAGCGTCAAGACAAGGTCAGCTGGCGTTCCTATGGCTCCATCCACTCGACGGAAGATGCCGCGGTGGAAACGCAACGCATTGACAGTGAGTTGAGAAAGCTGGCCGGAACCTCCGAATTCCCTATCGAATTTCGCCCCGTCGTTTTGGCCAAAGATGAGGCCGCGGTAAACCAGATCATAACCGGATCAGACGCGGATGTTCTGATGCCGTATGCGGCGGGCGGTGCGGTGGAATGGTTCTGGAAACTGGCTAATTGCGGAAAGCCGAACATCATGTTTCTCCGCCACAAGTCCGGGCCCTACTATCTCTACCACGAGATTGCCCATTGGAGGGTCCTGCGGCATCACAAGGACGCCATGGCTGAACCGAATCTGGATGTTTGGGATATTGTTGTGGACAACTATGACGAAGTGCTATGGCGGCTACGTGCTCTCTATGGGCTAAAGAACGCTAGGGGCACGAAAGTCCTCGCCATCGGCAGCTTGGCCGCCTACAGTACCCCCGCCCAGGAAAACGGCCCGCGCGTCGCTCGGGATCTCTGGGGGTACGAAATTGAGGTGATTCCCCGTGAGGAGTTCGCTCAACAGCTTGAAAGAGCCCGGGCTGACGCCGCTTTCATGGAGAATGTCGAAGAGGAGACAAACCGCCTTCTCTCAAATCCGCAGGTTACGCTTCAGACGGAACGCAGATTCGTGGTCAACTCGTTTGCGGCCTGGAATGTATGCCGGTCACTTCTCGAAGAGAAGAAAGCGTCAAATTTTGGATTCGACTACTGCATGGGCCATGACGTCATTGCCATGCTCGATACGCCGCCATGCCTGGTTTTGGCCTTGGCGAACGATGCCGGTTATACGGCCTATTGCCACACCGATCTCAGTCACACGATGCCGGGCGTATTACTCCGGTGGATCGCATCCAAGCCTTCCTTTGTCTGCAACTCACATTTTCCGCATGACGGCATCTATACGGTGGCCCACTGCGCCGCCCCTATGAAGATGGACGGCCACCACTTGGAACCCGTCACTCTGATGACCCACTACGAATCCGATTATGGCGCGGCCAGCAAGGTCGAATATGCCAAGGGCCAGACCGTCACACTGGTTCAATCGGATCTCCATTGTACCCGTTGGCACGGATTCCGCGGGACAATTGTAGATACGCCCTCGCTGCCCATGTGCCGATCGCAGATGGATATTGCCATCGATGGCGATGTCAAGGGGATTACCGAACGCATCGAAGGATTCCACGCTCAAGTTGTCTACGGAGACTACCTGCGTGAGGTCGGTTACGCTCTCAAGAAACTTGGCGGTTTGGAATGGGTCAACTACAGTCAGTCCACGTGAGGGCCGGTTGGCCACAGGTCCTCGAATAAATCCGCCACCCACCAAAAAGACGTTGGGCGCGGGATTTACCTACAATTCCACAGTCTGGATTGGTGCGAGTAATTGATAAAAAGGGCGTTCGCATAGCGGGAGGGTGATAAAACACTTTCTAAAGACGATGAAAATCAAGCTCACTTTTGGCCGAAAGTTTTCTGTACAATGGGGAGTACCTTAGGATCTGGCGGAGAGGGGGGGATTCGAACCCCCGAAGGACTCACGCCCTTGCTCGCTTTCGAGGCGAGTGCCTTCAACCACTCGGCCACCTCTCCGGGGTTGCTCATATCAAGACAAGAACAAGTTTACCATATCAGAACAGCGTTCAAGGTTCCAGAACCGGGACTTTGGTCATTGCTGGCCCGGAACCTTGAAATCCAAGTCTTTCGCGGTGGCCCAGTCGGCTCCTGTCGAACCCGGACTCGCATTGGATGAGTTCGCCAGGGAGAGGATTCCACTGAAGATCTCACGGGACTCATAGGGAGTGCCTTCATTCAGAAGCAGAACAACTCGCCATCCAACGGCCCTCACGGGGTGCTCGGCATCTGCCTTTCTGTCACGGAAGTAGTGAACGCGGATCGAATAGATACCTTCCGGGACTGTTCCCCCTTCAGGGGCGCTCAGGAAGTAGTTCTCCGGTCCATACCCCTGTGTGTTGTCCACATCCAACCGTCCTCCCTCGTAGGGATTCTTGTTAAGATACCATGCTGTATGGCCATTCGGCTGGGTCACATACAGGTCTACATCCGATTGATCCAGATTCCAGGTCAATGTGGCTGAGATGCTCGTTTTGGGTGTGGTCGACTTGATTGTCTTCTTGGCACACCCTCTCCGTCCATCGGGGGTTTCGACATAAACCTCGATCAGGTTATCGCCACTTCTTAACACCACCACCGCGGAAAAAGTCTGATTCATGATGGAGATCTGTTGGGGCGTTCCATTCACACGCAGAACCGCCTCCGAGGTGACATTCGGATCTCCGACTGTCCCCTCCACTGTAACCACCCGTTGCGAAGTCTGGCTTTCGGTGGGACGAGTGACCGTGACTGGTATGGCATCAGGAGCATTCGGGTTGCAGGGGCACCCGCTGCTGTCAACCACAATTCCGATGATGCGGTCTGGATTGATCCGGTAGTACTTGGTGCGCATGGTGGAGAACGGCCACCACCAGACCGGCTTATCATAAGCGTTATACACCGCCTGAAATTGGTTGGAGGAAGAAGTCTTCGATACGGTGTGCTGACGAAGCAGTCCTTGCTGGTCCTTGCTAAGTACCACCGCGTTCTGGCTGTCCGAGGTCAAGGGGACCTCGACATGGATACTTGCTCCTGTGTCCTTTGACTCATGCGAGATCACGGTGACCGTGTTGATCGCGCTGAGTGGAACTTCATCGCCGAAAGCCTTTCCCAACCTGACCATTGAGTCCGCATCGGAGGTACCATTTCCGAGGTTGATCGGAATCCCTTTCTCGGCGGCCAGTTCGTTGATCACCATCCGGCATACAGTACCTCCGCAATTGGCCTGATGGCCCGCCTCGGATCCATCCACGGGGACATATTCCGAATTTCCGTAACGATCATTATCCGCGCTGACATAGGAGTTATAGAGCTCTGTGTATTTCTGTTTCTTAGCTGGATCCGTGGTGTCATCGATGAGTTTCAGAGTCGAGCGTTTGAATACCTTGAAGCTGACTGGGGTGGTGACCTGTTGGCCCTGGGCATTCAGGCCCGAAATGTGAAGGGTCTTCTGACAGGATTCCCCGGCATCACCAGTAGCTTTATCAGCGCAATCACAACAACTGGCTGTCGTCTTGATCTGTCCAATGCGCGCTTGAGCGATTGTGTCCAGCATTTCCTCGGTCAGGTAATAATAACCAGTTGTGTTAAGGCCGCCCTGCCTATTGATCACTTTCAATGCATGGGTGACAAAATCGGGGGCATAGACCAGTTCTCCAAACATGTTTTGTTCCAGCCAGTCCGCCAACACCGGAATGGCCCGTTCATCCCCTAGCAGCTCCAGAGCCAAGGCCAGGTAGCTGAGAGGGAGGTCATCCAAGAGCTCCGCTGGTTGCTGGAATTCCTGGAGAATGGCTGGGACCGTATCTCTACCCAGTTGAACCAGTTCTGGTATCTCTGGATATTCATTGGGTATCCCTTGTCTCAACAAAGCTTCCGTGCTCCGGAACTGATGTTTGGTTTGAACACCAATCTCACTGAGTGATCCAAGGATTATCGCCACTCGTGTGGGAACTGCTTTGGCGTTCTTACCGAACCACAGCCTTGAAAAAGCCCACTCATCACGCCCGTCGACTTGCTGATTGGCGTCGATGTCGGCCCCATTGGAGGGGATTTTCCATTCCTTAATAAACCGCATTAGGTCATAGGCATCGATGATCCCATTCCAGTTGTAATCCGCTCTTTCGGAACTAGAAGCACCTCCCAAGGTGGGTGTTGGAGTGGGAGGCTGAGTGAATGTAGGTGTAGGGGTTGATGTGTAGGTCCGGGATGGGGTTACGGTCTGTGTGGGAGTGAATGAATGGGTTGGTGTTGGTGTTGGTGTTATGGCGTCAGACTGAGAAATGCAGAGTTGGTAGGCTCCGCTTCCCGATTGATATGTGTTGGCGAAGATTGTGTAGGTCCCAGCCGGGGCATTTGTCACACTGTAGACTTCAGGTTTATCGTAGTATTGATCATCCACATCCACCTGTTGACCGTTAGGGTACCCAGGCGGCTCAAAGATGATCAGGTATTCATCAAACTCCGAGGAGGAGAGGATGATTGTCAGGTCTCCTCCAGGCCATTGCAGGAGATAGTCGTCGAAATAGGTGCCATCCTGGAAAGTCAAATCAGGCGGACCCAAGGTTTCGGAGACACAGTCCCCAGGGTTGATGTAGAAAGAACGTAACCGGTTTGTGGACGCCATCCACTATCCCTCCTGAATCCATGTCATGCTT
>CAZORO010000439.1:0-5037 GCA_964581845.1 uncultured bacterium | reverse complement strand
ATGTGGAATCAGCCGAAACTTTAATGAATGACCTGGTCCGTGAAGGCGACTGGGTATTGGATATTGGATGCGGTACAGGTTTGCTCTGTTTCCTGGCGGAACCTAAAGCCGGTGGCGTGGTGGGAATCGATCTGGCCAGCGGAATGCTCCAAGAGGCTTGCCACAAGCAGAGGCCTGGCCAACGGGTGTTCTTTGTGAATGGAGATGCCCTGCGGCTTCCCATCAGCCGTCAGTTTGATTGCTGTGTGAGCGCTTTCATGCTAGTCATGCTCCCACGCGATAAGCGCTGGCATGTCATCCGCGAGATGAACCGTCTACTTAAACCAGGAGGGCGAGTCGCATTCCTGACCAGCCGTCCCGAATTTGGCGAGCAGTGGATGTCCGATGAGGAATGGAGAACAGGACTCCGGGATCTTGGCTTCACTGGAATCCATGTCATTGAGAAAGGGGATGTCTTCCTCAACATCGTGGCTACCAAACCTTCGACTGAATCCGCCCATTACGTGCCCAAGCCGGAATGGACCGAGGAGGGCGAGATCTCCGATGAAGGGCTGGCCGAGGGCCTACCTGCGTTGTTGTCTTGATTTAGGGATTATCTCATGGACACAAACACCCTCGTGGGAGCCATCCTAATTCTGGTGAGTCTTTTGGATGTGGTTCTTGGACTGTTAGTAATTGGCCCACCTGTCGATCCTGGGAAAAGGAAAATGGTCCAGGGAATAATCCTGGGCGGAAGTGCCGTAACACTACTGGCCGGATTCGCGTTTCTCACCCGGCTGATTGTGTTGCCCTGAGGTATTTCAAGAACAAGGAGTTTTTGGATCCTGAAAGGAGGCATTTGCTCATGTCTTATCCCCAAGAAGGAAAAGCAGCTCCTGCATTCAGTCTGCCTGCATCCAATGGCAAAAAGGTATCGTTGAAAGATTTCCATGGCCGCATTGTGGTTCTTTATTTCTATCCCAAAGACAACACTTCAGGTTGTACAAAAGAAGCCTGTCAATTCAAAGATGCAATCGGCGAGTTCGAGAAAAAAGGGGCTGTGGTGCTTGGTATCAGCCCTGACGGCTTGGCCTCGCATGGTAAGTTTATTGAAAAATTCGGTCTCCCCTTCCTCCTCCTCTCAGATGAAGACCACTCGATTGCCGAAAAGTATGGCGTCTGGCAGGAGAAGAGCATGTACGGGAAGAAGTACTTCGGAATCGCCCGCACCACCTTTGTCATCGGTAAAGATGGCAAAGTGGCCAAGGTCTTCGAGAAGGTAAAGGTTCCGGGACACGAGAAGGAAGTACTTAAGGTCATTGAGGGTTTAGCAGCTTGAGAAAGAATCAAAGTTGTGGCGGCCCACAGGATTCCCGCCCGCGCGGGAATGACGAGGTGATCTAATCCTATCGAAATCGTCATCACCGGGAAGACGGGAATCCACTCAGGCTTCACCATCAGGTGTCCAGCTGTTTTCTATCCCTGAACCATTTGCCTCCCTGTCTCTGGTGCCTTTTTCTCCTCATCGGTCACATGTTCCCGCCCCATGGGATGATCCTTTTGCGCCGCGAGACGTAGGATCGCTTTCTTACCATACAATGCCGCTGCCGCTGGTGTGATCGTGAAATCCAGGAGAGTGGATGTCAGGAGACCACCGAAGATCACCACCGCCACTGGATGCAGGATCTCCTTGCCGGATTGACCTTGCGCCAACACGAGAGGGATCAATCCCAGGTTTGTGGTGAGCGCTGTCATGATCACGGGGGTTAGACGCTCTTTACAGCCCAGAAGAAGGGTCTGAGGGTTGAATTCATGTCCCTCCTGCCGGAGCAGGGTGACCCAGTGGGAAATGAGCAGGATGCCATTCCTCGCGGCGATACCGCACAGCGCTACAAAGCCCACCACCGCCCCCATGTTTAAGGTCACCCCAGTCACTACCAAAGCAAGGACCGCTCCGATCACCGCCTGGGGGATATTAAGCATGACCACCATTGCCAGGGCGAAGGAACGGAATTCCACCGCTAACAGGATTAACATGAGCATGAGAGTCATCATGAAAAGGTAGGTTATCACACGTCCTGACTCGATGAGCTGCTCATACTGACCTCCCATCGCCCAACTATAACCCTGCGGGAAGTGAAGCGCCGCGACCTTTTCCGTGATCTCTCGCACCGTACTTCCCAAATCCCTTCCAGAGACATTACAAAGGACAAACAGGCGCCTCCTTGAGTTTTCATGGTTAATCATGTTCGGGCCTGGGTACTGTCCGATTTCCGCCACTGTTTTGAGTGGAACCGTTCCACCAGTGGGTGTCGGTAACAGGAAATCCCCAATCGACTCAGGGTGTTCACGTAAAGAGTCTTTGCCACGAAGCACCAGATCGAAATAACGCTCGCCGGATTGTACCTGCGAGAGAACCTCTCCCTGGAAACCGATCTCGAGAGTTTTAAGGACATCGCCCATTTTGAGGCCATACCGCCCCAGTTCGAAATCGTTGGGAATAATTCTGAGTTGAGGAATAAGGGTCTGCTGCTCGACATATTCATCCACCACTCCGTACACTGTCTTCAGTTCAGCGTGGACTTCCCTTCCCAACCGTTGAAGCTCGTTCAGGTCCGGTCCGAAGATTTTGACGATCACTTGAGAACGTGCCCCGCCAATCAGGTGGGAAATCAGATGGCCGATCGGTTGAGCCAACTCGGTGACAGCCCCGGGTACGCGGGAAAGGGCATCACGGATGTCCTTTTGAATCTCCTGGAGCGTACGCGGTCTTGTGCCCTCTGGGGTGACCAGCTCAGCTTCCACATCTGAAGAACTGGTGGCATGAGCATGTTCATCCCCCTCCGCACGTCCTGTCCGATGGCCGGTTTGGCTGGCTGCCACTTCCGGAACATGCTGGATAGCCACGGCGGTGGCCTTGGACAGGCTGCTGGAGGTCTTCAGATCCGTGCCCGGTGGGGACATAACCAGGACGAAAATAGAGCCTTCATTGAACTCTGGGAGGAGATCCAAACCGATGCGTGTTCCTTTCCAGACCGCCCAGGAGGCCATCAAAGCTCCCACCATCAACACCAGTACTGGCCACCTTACCGAGGTGAGAACGACCGGCTCGATGGCTCGTTTGAGAACCCGGACGAGAAGACTGTCTTTTCCATACTCTGGAAGCCTACCCGCAAGGAGATAGGAACAGAGGACCGGAGTGATCGTGATGGAGACAATCATCGCGGTGAGGTTGGAGACCAGATAGGCAATACCGATGGGGGAGAAGATTCTGCCTACAATACCCGGCAAGGCAAAAAGCGGAAGAACTACGAGGAGGGTAACGATGGTCCCGAGCACAATACCTCCAAAGACCTCGGAGGTCGCCTCTGCTATCAGGGGAAGGAAGGGCCGCCGTTCCGGCCGTGATTTGACTAAGTTCTCCCGTAGTCTGCGATAGATGTTCTCCGCGCCCACAATGGCACAGTCCACCAACTCGCCGACCGCAACCGCGATTCCCCCCAGGGTCATCGTGTTCACACTCAAACCATACCAGCTAAAGACGATCAGGGTGGTCAGGACAGAGAGTGGGATAGCGATCAGGATGATGACGGACATACGCAGGCTCATGAGAAAAAGGACGATAACTACAATGACTATGAGGGAACCATCCCGGACCGCTTCGATCACATTATGTATCGCGGTTTCGATGAAACGCGCCTGCCGGTAAACCCGGTCATGCAGGGTGACACCCTTGGGAAGGGCTGCTCGAATACCCGCGATTTCACTTTCCAAACGAGCGGTCAAATCGAGCGTGTTCGCCTCCGGTTGCTTGAGGATATTGATAATGACGGCTTCCTGGTCATTGAGACCAGCGGTACCAACGGGGATTTTCCGACCATCCTGAACCCTGGCCACATCCTTTAGACGTACGGACCCGTGTTCACCTGTCTTAATGACTAAATTCTCAAGTTCCGAAATGTCTTCTGGTTTTCCGATGTTGCGGATGAGCAGCTCAGTCCCCTCCAGATAGACAAAGCCACCGGGTGTATTGGTGTTGGCACCTTTGAGAATCTCAAGAAGATCATTGATGGGAACGCTGTACTTGGCCATGGAAGTGGGGTCGGCCAGGATCTGATATTCCTTAGCCTCCCCACCGATGGTGAAAACTTGGGCGACTCCCTGGACAGTCAGGAGCCGGGGACGGATATCCCAATCCGCGATGGTCCTGAGATCCCGCATCGAGGTGTTTCCATCCGAGGTGAGCGCCATGCGCATGACCTCGCCAGTCACCGAGGAGGCTGGGGCAAGTGTGGGAGTGATTCCATCGGGGAGTTTCTCTTGGGCCATCTGAAGGCGTTCCTGAACAATCTGGCGGCAAAGATAAATGTCACGTCCCCAATCGAATTCCACCATAACCATGGAAAGACCCACAGTAGAGATGGAGCGGACACGGACGGCACCTGGAGCACCATTCATGGTGGACTCAATGTGAAAGGTGATCAGCTTCTCGATCTCCTCGGGAGCGAAGCCATGTCCCTCGGTCAAGATGGTCACAGTCGGACGGTTCATGTCGGGGAAGACATCCACCGGAAGGCGTGTGGCGGTCATTGCGCCATAGCCGGAGATGATGATCGCTCCGATGACCACATAGAGACGAAACTGAAGCGCGGTGGCAACTATCTGTTTGAGCATGGCGGAATCCTTTCCATTTCAATGACTGTGCCCGGCATGAGCATCACTCCCACCTTTGGGGGTACTCAAAGCCAACAGAAGCACCCGTGCTCCAGAAACCACCACCGCATCTCCCACATTGAGGCCATCAATGATTTCAATCGAATCGGAGCTTTGGATCCCAGTTTTGACCTCTGTCCGGTGGAAGTGACCTCCCTCCTCCACAAAGACCACTTTCTGAAAAGAGTCTGTGACAAGAGAGGACTTGGGAACCAACAGGATGTCATCACGCGCTTCCAAAGGGACACTGACACTCGCTGCCATGTGTTCACGAAGAGGCAGCCCCTCCAGGTTCCGAACCTCAAGGACCAGATGAGCCTTGCGGATATCGGGATGGATAGTGGT
>CAZORO010000438.1:0-5069 GCA_964581845.1 uncultured bacterium | reverse complement strand
GGAACCCGCCAGTGGCATGACCAATCCCAGCAATGTCGACCTCTTTGTCACCCGTACGGATGACTCTGGCCATTTTAAGCTTTCCAATGTGGCAGTGGGGCATTACCGTCTTCAACTGCGCGCGGCCTCCAGCGGTGGGGGCTTGGCCCATTCTGGATATGGACAGATCCTCCAATCGAGATTCGCCTCGGTGAATGAGGGTCAGCCCACGATCGTGGATATGGTTCTAGATGCTGGATCGAGAATGTCGGGTAAGGTGACGATTGGCGGGAAACCACTGGCTGGCTCCACGCTGGTTCTCTATCCCCGTTTCCGGACCGAAGTCACCGAGTTCGTGTCGGTGACAGACCGCCTTGGGAACTATTCATTCGAAGGTATTCCGCCGGGCAATTATGAGGCAGTGGCGGCTGAGTTTTCAGTTGACCAATCCCATAGCGTGACACTTACTGTTCCCGATATGGCCGACTTTCAACAGGACTTCGCTTTCTGAGGATCTTTCCTTCTTCCTTCAGGGAGGGGGGATTGGTCCATCGCTATGGAAAAGGCTTTACCTTGGGTTCACCATCTCCGGCTGCCCAGTGGTCTCCATGGCGGAGCGCCAGAGATCCCCTCGGGGATCCACGAATTTACGTCCCTGGACAATCGCCTCCAGGGGAATATGGCAGTAGACATTGTTACGGGTGGCCACCAACATGCGGGTCCGTCCCGACATGGCCGCATGAACCGCATTCTGAGCAAGGTTCTGACAGTAGATGCTGTCCATCGAGTTGGCCCGGAAAGACCGAACCAGGTAACTGGGATCAATATAACGAACCCGGGCATCGAAACCTTGTTCTTTAAACCAGCACGATACCCGGTCTTTCAAATAGATGCCAACATCCTCCAGTATCCGGTTTCCCGAGGCATCCAACGGAATCCTCTCATCCGGCGATGCCAGCAGCCTCTCCGATACCCCCTCGGCCACCACCACCAAAGCGTGGTGACGAGCTTCCAGGCGTTTGCGTAACGCCGCCAGGAAGCCTCTTTCGCCCTCCAGATCGAAGGGTACCTCGGGGATCAACAGGAAGTTCACATCTCCGCTTGCGATGGCGGCATGGGTTGCCAGAAATCCCGACTCACGTCCCATCAGTTTCACGATCACCACACCATTGTGTTCCGCGTTTGATTCGACATGTGCCCCATGTAAGACCTGCGCGGCCACAGCTACGGCGGTGTCGAAGCCAAAAGTCTTATCCACCAGGTCGATATCATTATCGATGGTCTTGGGCAGTCCGATCACAGAGAGCGGATAACCTCTCTTTTCCGCTTCGGAGGCAATGGCCAGCGCCCCCTTCTGGGTTCCATCCCCTCCGATACAGAATAGGATCTGGATCGAACGGCGGATCAGGAAATCCACCATCAGAACGGGATCCTGATTCCCACGGGAGGTTCCAAGATAAGTTCCCCCCTCATTCGAGATCGGTTCGATCTTCTCCGGTGTGAGCAGGAGAGGTGCTTCACCTATTCCATCTACCATTCCCTTGTATCCAAATCGGATACCGTAGATCCCCTTGATTCCATAACCGTAAGTTAACATCAACACCAGGCTTCGAATGACATCATTTAGACCAGGACAGAGCCCTCCACAGGTAACAATCGCGGCGTGTGTCTGGCTGGGATTGAAGAATAATTTCCGGCGTGGTCCGGCGGTCTCGAAACAAGGGGGAGGGCCACCATCCGGGGGGAGGTCTTTCAGGAGAGGGGATAGCATCACCCACTCGTCATCCTCTACAAACATAGCTGGGGGTTTTACACCGCGTGAATCGTAAACAAGGAGGGGGGAGGAAATATTTCCATGTCCCAGGCGCGGAATTCCCCCGCGTATGATCTCAATGATGGGAACGGGAGGGAGAGATTGACCGGGAGCCATGATCTTGGTTGCTGTTTCTTCCTAAGGACTTTGTGTTTGAATAGATTCGGATTTCTTGAGCTTCTCGGCAGCGGTCTGGCTCTTGGGATCCCCCTCAGCAGCCTTCTTCCAAAATTCCCGGGCTTTCTCAGTATTCCCAATCTTCTCATAGGCATCGCCCAAGTGCTCGAAAATAACAGAGGACCCACGCATGTAGTCCTCCGATAAGAGACCCACCGCCTTCTCCAGGGTTTCCACCGCCTTTGGGTATTCTCCTTTCTGGAAGTAGACCCATCCCAAGCTATCGTTGATGTTGGGATTGTTGGGTTCCAGGGAGAGTGCCTTCTCGACCAGTTCCAGGGCCCGGTCGAGTTTGATGCCGCGCTCGGCGTACATGTAACCCAGGAAATTGTATCCCTCCGAATACTTGGGAGCTGTACGCATGGCGGCCTCGGCTGCGTTTTCGGCTCCCTCGATATCATTCAGCTTGTCACAGACGATCCCCAACTGGATATACAAGGTGGCGTCTTCGGGATTCTGGGCGACCGCTTGCTTGAACAGTTCACGGGATTCCTCATAGCGCTCGAAATCCGACATCAAGTGCGCCAAACCTTTGATGGCCATCAGGTTGGATGGCCAGGCTTCGATCGCCGAACGATATGCCTTCTCGGCTTCACCACTTGCTCCCAGAACTACGGAAGCATAACCGAGCAAAGTATGGGCTTGAGAACGCAGGGTGGCTTCCTCGGCTTCCTTGGCCACCTGGCTGAGGAAGGGAAGGGCCTCCTCGGGTGACCCTGAACGCAAGTAAGCCAAGCCGATCTCATAGCGCAACTGCTGATTGCCGGGATGAAGCGAAAGAGCACGATTCCAATACTTCAGCTTCTCTTTCGTCTTGCCATTATCCTGATAGAGATTCCCCACCTCTAGACATCTCAGTCCCTCCAATGAACTGGTGGCCGCTTTGATGGCGAGATCGAAATGTTTCGCGGCTTCCAAGGGGGAGTCTGCCTTCAGGTAAGACAATCCAATGAGCATTTCAATTTCATCCCGTTCACTTCCAGGAACCGAGAGGGCCTTGGAGGCGGCCTGAATGGCGCCCGCATAATCCGCCTTACCAAAAGCAACTTGGGCACGGATCATGGCCAGTTCGCTGTCCTCCCCTCCACTGCGTGCGAGAGCCTCTATCTCCCCTTCCACCTGATCCCATTGTTTCTGTTTCACCAGGTATTTCAGATATTCCTTACGGACCGTGGCAACCTCCGTCGCCGTGGCGGGCTGGGTCTCAAGATAAGCCGTGAAAAGTTCCTTCACTTTCCCAACTGCTTCGGGATCTCCATGAATCATGTGAGCTTGAAGCAGAAGGATCTTGCCATTCCTGTCATTGGGTGCCTTTTCCAGGAATTTCTCCAGATATTCTACTGCCGCTTTGGGTAAACCTAATTCCAAGGCCAGTTTCCCCGCCATGAGGAGCTGCTCGGGACGAGGTTTGAAGTCCGGATTCTTCAGTAGGAGAGCCAGCTCCTCCAAGGCACGGCTTTTGTACCTGATGCGCATCTCCCCGGTGCTGGCCTCGGCTTGCATGATGGCAATACTCGCAACATTCTCATCCGCGACTGCCTCGCCCTTGGCTTTGTCGATGTACTCCAATGCCTCCGCGTATTGCCCCAAAGCTTGCTTGCATCGTCCAAGCAGATACGCGGCCTCTTTCTCTAAAGGCGAAGAGAGAACGGGTTCGAGAAATTTTTGCGCTTTGCCGTATTCCTTCAGGAGAAAATAGCAGCGTCCAATGTAAAAGCTCCACAGAACCGACTGCTGGGGGATAGCCTGCTGAAGGATCATGAAGTCATCGATCGCTCTCCTGAGCATTTCGGGAGAATCGACCCGTTGACGGAGATATTCGGCCCTGAGTTGCCGTGCTCGGGTTTGCTCGGGTGCTAGAGTGAGGCAACGGTCGAGGGATGCCAGCATCTCATCCAATTTACCGCTCTTCTGGTGGATCAACGCCTGAATGAAGTGAAGGCGATAATAGTCCGGATCGATCTTCGCGGTCTGATCCAGATATCCCTGGGCGCGGGGGGTATCATCGCGGTAACAGAGTTCCGCTAGCTGAGTGAGCGCCACCACCGAGTCCGGCCAGGCGGCCAGTGATGCCTCCAGCGTCTTCATGGCCTCGGCCAACTTGCCCGCCCTGATCTGCATCATGCCCTCAGCGAGGGTGACACGATGTCTCAAGCGCGCCTGGTCAGTCGCGCTGAGCACTTGATCCACGCGTTTTACATCCTCCAGGAGAAGAGCTCCATTGATCTTGTTCTCTTGGGTGAGGGCGATCACTGGGGGAGCAGCCACCGGAGGTGCATCCTCCGGCGGAGCGGTTACCGGGGGTGTTTCTTGGGCGGTCAGGGCGATAGGAATAGGCAAAAGCCAAATGATCAGGAAAATGTAAAGGCATCTTTTTCTCATGACGTTAGTAGGGTAACCAAAAGGGGGATGAACGAGAATAGGGAGGGATCTTACGGATTCCGTGCCAATGGATCAATCTCCCCATTCAGAAAGGCAATCACCTGCTTGAGATCTTCCCAGACCTCCTTTTTCGCGGGTGGATTTCTTAAAAGAAATGCGGGGTGGAAAGTGGGCATGACTGGGATCCCTCGAAAACTCAGCCACTGTCCACGAAGTTTGGTGATTCCAATCTTACTCCTAAGAAGGCCTTTTACGGGTGTTCCGCCTAGAAACACAATGACCTTCGGCCCGATTACCTCGATCTGCTTGATCAGATTGGGGACACAGGTTTCCATCTCATCCTCGGTGGGGGTGCGGTTCTCAGGAGGTCGGCACTTGACTACATTGGCGATGTAGACATCCTCACGCCGGATCCGCATTCCCTTGACTATCATGTCGGTCAGGAGCTGCCCCGCCCGGCCTACAAACGGTTCTCCCTGAAGATCTTCATCTCGTCCAGGGCCCTCCCCGATGAACATCAAGGCCGCTTCTGGATTGCCATTTCCATAGACGAGATTGGTTCGTCCCTCGCATAAACGGCATTCGCGGCAGTTGTGTAGCGGTTTCTCAAGCGCGCTCAGCTGCTTGCGTTTACTAGCCAAGCGCTCTGGATCGGGCTTGGGATAGTTGAGGACAAAGGGGTGTGAAACTGAGGGTTGAGTAGGCCGGTTACGTGGCA
>CAZORO010000437.1:0-5073 GCA_964581845.1 uncultured bacterium | reverse complement strand
GCGATGGCTTTGCCGATCCCTGAACCTCCACCCGTGATAATGGCACGTTTCCCCGCCAAGCGCATGGCTTCCTCCTGTTGAATGGTAAGAGTTTCAGCTCCGTATCGGCTCCAGCGGCGCGGGATTGGGGGAAGGATGAGGCTGGATGATCCGTGGAGCGGCCCAGTGAATGGCGTTGGTAATCACACGCAATACATTCTCATCGTAGTAGATGGGGAAGGATTCATGTCCAGGTCTGAAGTAGAAGATACGCCCATGCCCGCGTTCCCAGGTGCATCCACTACGGAAAACCTCTCCCCCCTCGAACCAGCTGAGGAAGACAATCTTCTCGGGAGTGGGGATATCGAATCGTTCGCCATACATCTCAGTGTGGGGCAATTCGAAGTATTCACCCAGCCCTTGCGCGATCGGGTGGGAGGGTTCGACCACCCATAGGCGTTCCTTCTCTCCCGCCTCACGCCAGCGTAGGAGACAAGTGGTTCCCATCATCCTGCGGAAAACCTTGGAGAGGTGGCCGGAGTGGAGGGCGATCAATCCCATGCCCTCAAGGATACGGGCTTGGAGTTTTCCGACCACGGCATCCTGGACTTCCTCATGGGCCATGTGTCCCCACCACAGGAGAACGTCGGTGGATTGGATGACATCGTCAGTAAGGCCATGCTCAGGCTCATCGAGCGTGGCGGTTCTGACAATCATCCCCGGTTGTGTGCGTAAATGCGAGGCGATGGCTTCATGGATCCCACCTGGGTAAACATTTCCAACTCGTTCCTCGAGTTTTTCGTGACGGTACTCATTCCAAACTGTGATGCGAAGGGTGTCATTCATGGCATTGTTCCTTAAAGAGAGGCAGTGTATGGGAGATTCTCACATGGACTCGCACGGTTCACAAGCGAGAGGGATGCGTTCCTTGGTTCAAATCCAAGGCTCTGATAAGATGGCCTGCATGAACCGGTTAAGAATTCTGATTCTATGTACGGGGAATTCCTGCAGGAGTCCCATGGCCGAGGGACTCCTCAAGAAAATGGTGGCGGAGGCAGGAATGAAAGGAGTCGAGGTGCGGTCAGCGGGAACCCTGACGGGTGGGGGCTCCGCGGCCTCGGAGGGTGCGATTCAGGCCTCCCGCGAGGTGGGCGTGGATCTTACACGCCACCGCTCCAGTCCGCTAACCCATGAACTGATCACGTGGGCTGATTTGATCGTGTGCATGGAGAACTACCATGTTACCATGGTGGTTGACCTGGTGGCATCAGCCTCGGCAAAGACTCACCTGTTGGGAGAATACGGTTCATTGGAGGATTCCTTGGAGATCCCCGACCCTGTGGGATTGCCGCTCTCATTCTACCGCGAGTGCCGTAACCGGATGCAGGACTGCCTGCGGGGGCTGCTTGCGCATTTACCCGAGATCCAGAACCGTTGGGATACCATCTTTGTGGGAAGCGATCTGGCCGGAGCTGAGTTGAAAAAGTTTATTCTTACGCATCTTCAGGCCACAGGGCGCAAGGTTCAGGATTGCGGACCGGTGGGGAATGCCTCGCTGGAAGATCTCGGCGCGGTGGTGGATGTCGGCCGGCGGGTAGGAGGCCGTCTGGCCCGCTTCGGCATCTTGGTGGGCATTTCCGGAATCGGCATGTCCATTGCGGCGAATAAAATCCCAGGAGTCAGGGCCGCATTATGTCCCAATACGGAGTATGCGGCGCTGAGCCGTGAGCTGCACAACGCCAATGTTTTATGCCTGAGCGCACGGGCGCTGGATGCCACCTCGGCAAGGGAAATCGTGGATACCTGGCTGGCCACCGACTACACCGGGGGTGAGGACAACCCCCGCGTAGCCATGTTCGAGAAGCTGGAATACCAATTCCTGGTCCGGTAAAGAACAAGATGCTCCGCCCCCCATGGTTATTCACCTTTCTTCTATCGTGTTTATGGCTCCACTCAGGATGGGGACAGCAAACCGCCACGATCCCTTCCGTGTCCGGTGAGACTCAGATCATTCTGGGCTTGATTAAGGAAAAGAAATGGCAGCTGGCTCTTGAGAAACTGGAACCCATAGCGAAAGCAGCACCTGACAACGAACAAGTACTTCTTTTCCAGGTGGCCATCTATCAGGGATTGGGCCGTCATATTGACTGCCAGCAAAAGGCCCAGACTTTTCTGGCCAAGTATGGGCCCTCTTCTGTCCGTGATCAGGTCCTGTACCTATTTGCCACTTCTCTCTACCAAAGCGGGAGAAAAAAAGAGGCTATCTCTTATCTGGAGGTCGCCGAAAAAGATACGAAAGACCCCACATTAAAAAAGAATATTGCATTCTTCTTGTCTCACTGGAGAGCGGAGGTAAACCGTATTGGAATCCGGTTGGGAGGCAATCTCCCAACCACGCCCGAAGAGAAGCAAGCGGTAAAAACATTTGGTCTACGGATCCTCAGAATGGCGTTGGAGGATTACCAACGGACCAAGGGAGAGTACCCCTCGCAGCTCGAGTTGTTGTTGGAGGGAACACCCCCCTTCCTCAGAAACCTTCCCGAGGATCCAGACAATCCCGGTAGGACCTTTGAATACATCAAGGAGGGCGAGGGATACCGTTTCCCCGCGGAATGAGCGGCTCCAATTCTCGGTGGGCTTGTTTGCTTATCCTGGCACTCCCGCTGGTATGGGTGTTGCCCTCGCACGCGGACCAGCTCCGTTATGTATGGTTAGAAACCCGACAGGACCTGGTCATCTCAGCTTCCCCTGAAATAGTGGATCGTCTCAAGACAATGGGTCTGAGCGGAGTGGTGGTTCCAGCGGTTGTGGAGGGAAGGTCCTGGTACCCCAGTCAGTTACTCCCAGCACCGGCCACCGCTACGGAGGGGTTCGCAGTGGCCCGTTTTGCTCATGCCAATGGACTTGGACTGGCGGTCTACATCCAAACCTTCATCCATGGAGGGAACCCCAGCCAACCACATCATCTCATCAAGTCTCATCTGGATTGGCTCTCTTCCGACTGGAAAGGTGTCTCGATGGAAAGCCTGATTCCGGGGTCCCTTCCGGAACCATCCACACTGGAGGGCCTTTTCATTGATCCTGGGCTTCCCCGTACAAGGGAATTCCTCTTGGCGTTGACGATGGAGGCCACACAGGCCATGCAGCCGGATTGGGTGATCCTAGATCATGTCCGTTTTCCCATTCCCTCACCCTGGGCCAGACAAGGTCTACCCCACAGCCAGCCATATGGTTTCCATCCTGTTCCCCGGAAAGCCTTCGAGAGGGATTTTGGTGTCGACCCAGCCGTGTTGGTACGGGATGCCTCGAAATCCATGACGGCACTCGGGGGAGAAAAAACAAACCGGTTGAAAAAGGACTGGAACCGGCGGCGGTTGGAGGATATTTCCGCCTTTGTCCGGAGCGTGCGCGTCCAACTCCGGACCAGCCATCCCTCATGCCGTCTTGCGGTGGTTGGATATCCCGATCCGGTTCAGGCGCGCAATGAGCTCCTCCAGGATTGGCCCCAGTGGATACGCGAAGATCTCGTGGATGCGGTAATCCTTCCGGATCATTCACCTGAGAGGAGCACCACCGCCATCCTGGATCTTCTCTCCAGCGATCTACGCGAACATCTCTGGATTTCCTGTTCAACAGATGGCCAGGAAGATACCGTTCACACACGTTTGGAGGCCCTTTCGGGACAACCAGGGATCATCTTATTCAGCGGGCCGGGCCTCGGCTCGATCCGTGATACCCCAGACAGAATGGCGGCATCAAGTCCCGCGTGGCAACCTGACTCCGCTCAGGATGGCTTACTACTGTCTCCGATCGAAAGCGAGGAAGATCCTGGAGAATCAGAATCCACGGGGGCATCATGGCCCTCCTTGGGTGAGGCGGAGCCCCTGGTAGCGACGGTCCCTAAAGCAGGTTTGGACCTTGAGCGGGTCCATGCGTTGTATGCCTTTCAACCGGACTCACCCCCCTTCTCGGGAATGACACCCAACCAGATCGCCAACCGATTGAAAGACTATGGTTTCGATGCAGTTTTCGGGGGTTCTTCTTCTCCCCCCACACGCCGGGCGCTCCAGATCGCTGGAGTCAAAAGGTTTGCCGAAATTCCTCTCTTTGTGGGTGAAAAGCACTGGGAACGTAACCCGGAATGCCAGCCAGTGGCCCGGAGTGGCCGCAAGGTGAAGAAGCAAGGGTGGTATGCCCCTGTCTGCCCCAACACAGAATGGTTGCGCAAAGAGAAGCTTGAAACCATCCTGCGCATCATCAGGGATCAGGAAGTGGATGGGATCTGGCTGGATTTCATCCGCTATCCAGTTTATTGGGAGGAGGTTCCTCCCTTCCTGGTGGAAACCTGTTTCTGCCCGGTCTGTCTAGCCAAGTTCGAGCAGAAGACGAGTTTACACCCAGTGGGGAATTCCACACAGGAAAAGGCTGAGTGGATTCTCACTCAACATGCGGAGGAATGGTACCGTTTCCGAGCCGACTGCATATTGGAGTATGTCCGCATCGTGACGGATGAGGTGCACAAAGCCAAACCAAAGGCCATCGTAGGCGCCTTTATTCTCCCCTGGCGGGAGGATGAACATGAACAAGCCTTATACCGGATCGCGGGACAGGATCTAAAGGGATTTGGCGCGATTGTGGATGTCCTTTCACCAATGCTTTATTTCCATGAATTGGGACGTCCCGCTACATGGGTGTCGGAGCGGATCTCCGAGCTGAGCCGGGGGCTGAGTGTTCCCATTCTGCCCATTGTCCAGTGCTTTGATCTACCCAATCCGATCCCACCCTCGGACTTACGGACCGCGCTGGCCCAAGGGATCGCACCCCCATCGAAAGGAATCATCCTTTTTAGTCAGAAACATCTCGAGACCACCCAGAAATGGGAAGCGGTCAAAGAGGTTCTGCGGAAATAGATTCACCTCCAAGCCAAGTCTGTTGAACCCCCCGCCTGTGTGAAGTATCCTTCTTTCTTTCCGGAAAAATAGGAGTTTTCCTGACATGATCCCTACTGAGGATGTGGAATTAAAGACGGCTGATTTGGCTGTTTTGGCGGAACAAGTACTTGCTCCAAATTATGGGAAGCGGATAGGAACAGAC
>CAZORO010000436.1:0-5090 GCA_964581845.1 uncultured bacterium | reverse complement strand
GCTACTCTTTTATGAGTTTCTCTTGTCCACAACTCTCTCTTGGGGAGATGCTCGCCCTGGCACTCCGGGCGGGCTACGATGGGATTGAGCCACGACTAGATGCCAACCATCGTCACGGTGTCGAGATAGATACAGATTCAAAGCAGCGCGCCGCCATTCGCGAGCAGGCTCAGGAGAGCGGGATCGCGATCTGTTGTCTGGCCAGCTCTTGCCGTTTCGCGGCTCCCGCCACCACCGAGGAGAGTCTCCATACCGCGCATGAAGTCATTGACCTTGCCTTCGATGTGGGTGCCCCGGTGATTCGTGTTTTTGGAGGAGTCTTCCCTGAATCGTTCTCCCGCCAAGAGGCGATCCTTCGGGTTGCTTCCTCCCTGAGAATTCTCGTAGATCATGCCCGTAGCCAGGCAGTAACGATCTGCATGGAAACCCATGATGCCTGGTGCAATCCCTCGCATGTGTCGGAGGTGATGGAGCGTGTCAATGATCCCGTAATTGGGGTGAACTGGGACATCCAACACCCGATCCGGGCCTGTAATTGGTCAGTAGACAGGGCCTATGAGGTTTTGAGGCCCTGGATTCGTCATGTTCACTTCCATGATGGAACTTTGAATCAGGACCGCTTGGAGATGAAACCGGCCGGAGAGGGAGTGTACCATCTGGATCGAGCGGTGGAACTCCTTCTCGAGGATCATTATTCAGGTTTCCTCAGTGGTGAGTGGTTTGAATGGCCAGATTACGAGACCTATCTTCCAAAAGAGGTCTCAATGATGAGGTTATTAGAGAATCAAGCAACAGAAATTAATAAATGATGGCTATTTTGGCCATTTGTTTGAATATGGATATGGTTTCTGAACGAATTAAAGGAATATAAGTTGTTTTATCAGGATACAATGAATGATTATATGAACATAATCGGATTTATAAACGAGATAGAATTCAGAGAATAGGTAATATTTGATAAATATCAGAAAATAATAAGGCTTGAGATCGATTACCTCTTGACATGATTCATAATATGCTTCATGATACCCTCTATAGACTGAGTGAGGCGGGAGGAGATGTTGCTTTCAGGTCCAATTGGGAAGCATGTCTTCTCCACCCACGGAATTGATCGAGGGACAGGAATATGATAGGTGCAGATGCGATCATCGAAGCCCTCCGGAGAGAGAATGTCGAGTTTGTGTTCGGCATTCCCGGGGGAGCGATCATGCCAGTCTACGATTCTCTTCTGGAGTCGAAGATCCGGCAGATCCTAACGCGCCATGAGCAGGGCGCCTGTCACATGGCGGATGGTTACGCGCGTGCAACTGGAAAGCCGGGGGTAGTTATGGTGACCAGCGGTCCGGCAGCGACCAATACCGTCACTGGACTGCTGACCGCGAACATGGACTCGGTACCTTTGATTGTCATCTCGGGCCAGATGATCACTCCGATGCTGGGAAAAGATGGCTTCCAGGAGGCAGACATCTTCGGGATCACCATTCCGGTGGTGAAACATTCTTACCTGGTCCGTGACCCGAATGATCTCCCACGAGTCATGAAAGAGGCTTTCATAATCTGTCAAACCGGCCGGCCGGGTCCGGTGTTGGTGGATGTTCCCAAGGATGTGGCCGCGAAAGAATGCTCAGCCTCTTTCCCAGAACAGTTGGAGCTTCCTGGGTACCATTATCCTTCCATCTGCGAGATGGAGGACATCTACAAGGCCGCCGAGTTGATCGCTGATTCCAAACGTCCGCTTCTTTATGTCGGTCATGGGGCAGTGATTTCAAAGGCCTCCAAAGTGGTCAAAGCCCTGGCTGAGAAACTCCGTGCCCCGGTGGTCAACACACTCCTCGGTAAGGGATGCTTCCCTGAAACCCATGACCTCTCGTTGGGCATGTTAGGGATGCATGGGACCGCTTATGCCAACAAGGCAGTGGTGGACTGCGACTTGATCATGTCCATCGGGGGACGTTGGGATGACCGGATTACCGGGAAACTCAGCGAGTTCTGCACAACCGCGAAGAAAATCCATATCGATATTGATAAGGCGGAATTCGGGAAGGTTGTCAAACCCGATGTCTGCCTGGCGGGCGATGCACGGCTCATCCTCGAGGAGCTCCTCAAGCATGTTCATCCTCTGGATACTAAGGAGTGGCTCGACCGCATCAACGGGTGGAAGAAAACTTTTCCCTTGAAGTATCCCCAGAGAGGCGGGCTTCATGCGCAATTCGTGATCGATATGCTGTACAAGCTGACTGATGGTAAAGCCATTGTGACCACCGATGTGGGTCAGCATCAGATGTGGGCGGCGCAGTTTTACCGTACCTCGTTTGAGAATCAATGGCTTTCGAGTGGAGGGGCCGGTACCATGGGATATGGTTTCCCCTCGGCGATTGGCGCGCAGCTTGGACGTCCCAATGATCAGATCTGGGCCATTGTCGGCGATGGTGGATTCCAAATGACCCTTGCGGAATTAGCCACGGCCGTGATTCACAAACTCCCGGTTAAGGTGCTGATCTCCAACAACTCTTATCTTGGGATGGTCCGTCAGTGGCAGGAGCTGTTCTTCGATAACCGTCTCTCGGGTGTCGATCTGCAAGGGACTCCGGATTTTGTGAAGCTGGCCGAGGCCTATGGCGCCAAAGGACTCCGCATCCGGCGGATTGGCGATATCAAACGTGTGCTGAATCAAGCAATCAACTATAACGATGGCCCGTGCATCGTGGATGCCGTGGTCGAGAAAGAGGGGAATGTCTTCCCAATGATTCCCGCGGGAGCGGCGATCAAGGACATGTTGATCGAAGCCCCAAAACAAAAGATGGCCAAGCCGGAAGGGACTACCTGAGATGGAAACCACAAACTCGAGTAATGGCAAACACACCATCAGCGTTTATGTGCATGACCGTCCGGGAGTGCTGAGCCGGGTGGCGCAGGTTTTCGCCCGGCGGGCCTATAACATCGATTCGCTGGTGGTCAGCTCCTCGCACTACGAGGGCTTTTCCCGCATGACAATTGTCAGCAAGGGAGACCCCGCCGTGCTGGACCAGATCATCAAGCAGCTGGATAAACTGGTGGATGTGGTCCGTGTGGCCGAGCACACCGGTGAGGAGTCGGTGGTCCGGGAACTGGCTCTGTTCAAGATCAAGGCCGATGTCGGCAACCGGACTGAAATCCTGCAGATTATCGATGTCTTCCGTGCCAAGACAGTCGATATCGGTGATGAGAGCCTGATCGTGGAGATCACTGGCGACTCGGAGAAACTCGATGCCATGGAACGGATGCTCAACAAGTACGGCATCATCGAGATGATCCGTTCAGGTAAACTGATCATCGCACGAGGGAAAGAACTGACCTGAGGTTATTGAAGCAAGAAAAGACCTCACCCTCCCATCCTCCTCGCTCAGCGGAAATGGGGGATTAAGTGGGTGGGGTCTCCATTCTCCGGCAACTTCCCAACTGGTTATAGACACAGTTCAGTTGGTCTCGATATACTCAAACAATAAAAGGTAAAGAAAGGTGTCTCATGTCCGGGGTTCGCAAGACAAGTCTTTCCACGCGTGCATTTACTCTAATCGAGCTCCTCATTGTCATCTCGATCATCCTGATCCTTATCTCTATCGCGATGCCGAACTTCCTTGAGGCTCAGATGCGGGCCAAGGTGGTCCGTGAGAGCGCGGATATGAAGAGCCTGTCCACCGCGATTGAATCGCTCCGGCTTGAAAGAAGGGTCTTGTTGGTCGATTTCTGGGATGATGACAACAACAATGTCATCCAGGCCCGTTTTCGTGGGGGCCCACACTTTTCCAGCCCAGCCTTCAGTGCTTGTTGCCGCTGGCATAGGGGTGATTGGAGAGGGGGAACCTCGGGTCTTTTCTCGCCGCTTACGACTCCAGTGAAGTATATGAGTACTGTTCCACCAGATCCGTTTTACATGGATGGAGACAAGTCTCTGATTTCCGAGGACATTAAGAAACCTGTCTCCTATATGTACATCGACCGTGAGGAAGCGGACATGAAACTGGGATCTGGCGACTTCGCGGGCACTTTTGGCTGCTGGCGCCCAGATGGTTCTGACTGCCCCCCCGGAACCCGGATGGTTTCTACATTGCGGCAAGATGCTTATGTTTTGATTGGTTATGGCCCTGATGCCATGCGTGAATCACCCTATACCACCCCCTACAGCCCCACCAATGGCACCAAGAGCTATGGGGATATCCTTTACCGTTCTGACCAGCAATTTGTTGCCAGGTGACAATTTCTATCCCCGGTTTCAGAACTGGTTGGCGTAACAGGTTGGATCGGTAATCGCCGCCTCCAGGAATCCTTTCTTTCGCAGAAGGCAGGAATCACAATGTCCGCAGTGCAGATCCGCCGAGGGAGGGTCATAACAGGAACGGGTCAGGCTGTAGTCCACACCGAGGTCAGTGCCGATCCGGATGATCTCGGCCTTGGAAAGAAACTGGAGGGGCGCTTGGATTTGAACAGGATGAATTCCCTCCACTCCGGCCTTGGTTCCCAAACGGGCTACCTCTTGAAAGGCCCGGATGAATTCCGGACGGCAATCGGGATAACCCGAGTAGTCTAATGCATTGACCCCAATCCAGATTTCCCCCGCTCCCAAAACTTCTGACCACCCGAGGGCAAGGGAAAGGAAGATCGTATTACGCGCGGGGACATAGGTGATCGGAATACCATGCGACATCTCCTTGCCTGAACGATCTTTGGGTACCTTGATCTCCGAGGTTAGAGCGGAACCACCCCAACGGTTCAACGGAATATCGAAGATCAGGTGTTCCCTGGCTCCCAGCGCCCGCGCGACATTCCTGGCGGCTTCGAGTTCATACACATGCCGCTGCCCATAGCGGAAAGAGAGGGCATAACATTCGCGTCCCTCTTTCCGTGCGAGCGCCAGAAGAGTAGTCGAATCCATTCCGCCGGAGAGAAGGACAACAGCTTTCACATAAGGCTCCTTATTGAACACCTAACCCCTCCCAAGCCCTCCCCCGCACGGGGGAGGGGAGGATCCCCCCTCTCCTCGCGGGAGAGGGGGGCAGGGGGGTGAGGTTAAACTCCCTTCCGTGTGGGTTCCCAGATATACTTGTGCATCT
>CAZORO010000435.1:0-5124 GCA_964581845.1 uncultured bacterium | reverse complement strand
AGTTTGGTTTTTCCGGGATCAGACTCACGGAACAGGATCGCGAGATCGACCGATTCGATCCCACGCAGGTATTCCACGAAGCCCTCGATATCCGAACGATCACATCCGTATTGATCCATCTCCTCCAAAGTCACGGTCACCCACACAATTCTGCCATCCAATTCCAGGTGTAAATTGTCCAGAACCCGGCTAAAGAGCCTGACCCGTCCGATGGGAACATTCTCATGGAACTCAGTGGCCAGATAAGAGGGATCAGCGCCTGCTTGAACCAGTTCCGCGGCCGTGCTCAATGTCTTGGCATCTGTATTGGCATAACGGAATCCACCCGTGTCGGTATAGATGGCGATGTAGAGGAAAGAGGCTAGTTCAGCATCCATCTTAACATTCCAGATCTTTGCCAAATCCGCGAGGATAAGGCCAGTTGCGCAGGCCTCTGAATCAAGGACATTCACCTCCGCGAAACCGGTGTTGCTCTTGTGGTGGTCCACACAGGCAGTGGGACGTGGATTCGCCGCCAGGAAATGGCCGACTTTGCCGAGACGTTTGAGATCTCCCACATCCACCACAACCACCGCTTCGCCATCCATCGGCGCGGTCAGTTCAGAGAAGGCTTTGATCTCATTTTTCGGATCGACAAAAGCAAAACGTGCTGGGGTGGGATCGCTGTTCACCACCCGGGCGGGCTTCCCCCGTGCCTGGATCAACCTCGCCATGGCCAAAGCCGAACCCAGGGCATCGCAATCAGGATTGACATGCGTGGTCACCACGAATCCGCCGTGGGTATCAATGAAGTGAGTCAATTCTCTAAACATTTCTTATTCAACGGGTTGCAAGCCGCTGCCCATACATCTTGAGATAGTATTCCTTGTATTCACCAGACTTGATAGGTTCCCACCAAGGACGGTGAGTCTCGTACCAGCGGATCGTTTCGATGATACCCGTGGCGAAGTCTTTCACGGGACACCAACCCAGAGTAAGCAGTTTCGCGGTGGAAATGGAATACCGGCGATCATGCCCCTTACGGTCCTCGACATGCCGGACCAGGGACTCTGGTTTGCCAAGAGTTCCAAGGATCAGCTGGGTGATCTCGATGTTCATACGCTCATTGCCACCACCGATGTTGTAGACTTCGCCCGCACCGCCATTCAACAAGATAAAATCAAGCGCGGAGCAATGATCCTCCACATGCAGCCAGTCACGCACATTCTTTCCATCGCCATAAAGCGGAAGAGGTTTATCATCCAAGGCATTGGTCACAAACAGGGGGATGAGCTTCTCCGGGTACTGGAAGGGGCCATAGTTGTTAGAGGCCCGGGTGACAATCACATCGAGACCGTAAGTGGCGAAATAGGAGTAGGCCAGCCGGTCGGCACCCGCCTTGCTGGCCGAATAGGGATTCCGTGGGTTGAGAGGTGAGTCCTCGCTAAAGGATCCCTCCTCGATGCTTCCATAGACCTCATCGGTGGAGATTTGAATAAAGCGGTTGAGTCCATTTTCCCTTGCCGCCTCCAGAAGGACATAGGTCCCATACACATCAGTTTGGATAAAATCGCCTGGATTGCCAATGGAGCGGTCCACATGAGTTTCCGCAGCGAAGTTCAATGCGAAATCAAAACGCTCCTCGGCGAAAAGTGGGTTGACACAAGCCTGATCAGCGATATCACCTTGAATAAAACGGTAACGCGAGGCGGTAGCAGGATCCGAGGTGATGTCGTCCAGATTCTTTGGATTACCGGCATAGGTCAGCTTGTCGAGATTCACCACATGCCAATCGGGATGGTGATGCAGAGCATAACGGATGAAGTTGCTGCCGATAAAACCGGCTCCACCGGTGACGAGAACCTTGGTCATATCCAGTCCTTTCATGGAGAACAGAGATCATCCTAGACGAGTCTCATGCCCAACGGAAAGGGGGAGCTATCCTGGATACCGAGTGGTGTTGGCTTTCTCACAAGCAGTGTAACCAACTCGCATTTCGGCACCCACAATGCATCAAAACAGGCTCGCGGCACATCGAGGAAAAGCGGTATACTGGCGGGACACAAAGGGAAGCTGGCCGGATGTAACTGGTGCATCGAAGTCCGCGAGAGTAGTCTGACCCAGATCCTGGTGGGTACCCCCAGTGGTTGCCTCCTGATGGAAAACATACACGACAGACAGTAATGTAGAGGTTCACTCAGGACACCCAAAGGCAGCTTAATCCGCCGCTCGAGCAGGGGTTTCAAGAGGAGATGCTTTGGGTATGAAGATCGAAAGGTACTACCATGAACATCCTCATCCGTGATGCACGCTTAAGCGACGCCGAACAAATTGTGGCCTACAACTTGAACCTGGCACGTGAGAGCGAGGGGCTTGAGCTGGATGAGGAAGTCCTTCGTGGAGGCATATCCCGTGCTCTTGCGAGACCGGACTTCTGCCGTTATTTTGTGGCCGAGGTCGATGGTATGGTGGCCGCGCAAACCATGCTGACCTATGAATGGAGCGACTGGAAGAACGGATTGATCTGGTGGATACAAAGCGTCTATGTCGATCCTGCATTCAGGCGCCAGGGTATCTTCCGAAGGATCTTTGAATACCTCGAACAATTGGCAGTTGAGCAGGGAGATGTGGTTGCCTTCCGGCTGTATGTCGATAAACACAACCATCGCGCCATGGCCACCTACGAGAAGCTCGGAATGCACCAGCCGGAGTACTTGATCTATGAGAAATCAATCTCTCGTGGTAAGGCAGACCAGTAGATGATCCGCGCGTTGATCTTCGACTTTGATGGCACCATTGTGGATACCGAAACTCCAGATTACCGTTCCCTGGCTGAGATTTATGAAGAGCATGGCTGCACCCTTTCCCTGGACTTCTGGGCGCTCTCACTGGGAACCAGTCCCTCACCTGTCGATCTGTTTGACAGTCTGTCAGAACAACTGGGAGAGCCAATTGACCGGGATGACCTCCACCAACGCAGGATCAAAAGGTTCCATGAACTTGTTTGGCAGGAGGGAGTCCGCGAGGGTGTCTTGGAGCTGCTCAAGGAGGCAAGTGCGAAGGGTGTTAAAACCGCGGTGGCCTCCAGCGCGGAAAGAGAGTGGGTGGAGGGGCATTTGCACCGCCTTGAACTATTTGATTTTTTTGATTGTATCCGCACCACTGAGGATGTCACCCATGCCAAACCTTTCCCTGACTTGTATCTCTCCGCATTGGAGGGATTGGGTGTATCCAACGATGAGGCTGTGGCGATCGAGGACTCTCCTAATGGAATATGCGCGGCTAAGGCGGCGGGGATTTACTGCATCGCGGTTCCAAATGAGATCTCACGGTGGCTGGACTTGAGCGAGGCCGATCTGTTGATAGCCTCGCTGGCTGAGTACAGGTTGTAGGGTGCAGCTTGCCCCACCACTGGGGGTCGGATGTTTCTGCACCAGACCCATCGGTGGGGCAAGCCCCACCCTACTCGGCCACAAGCAATGAAATCCGGCGGCGGGGAAGATCCCTCCCTGACACCCCCTTCATCTCATCCCATTTAAGCCAGTCCCCATAGGATAGGCAAACGGGGCGGTCTTCCTCTTTCACTGCGTTCAACGGCACCTCGCGGAATCCAGGATGACGCACCAGCCAGGAATGCATCCGCCGGAAGGCGGCATTCGTGGATACCGATGACCGCCATTTGTCGAGCACTTCGCTGGATAGACCTCCACTCGAAATCGCACGGATGTCACTCAACTCAGATAAAGCTGTTTCAGGATCCTTGGTAAAGAGGTCCCCTCGGACAAGATTGAAGGCGTTCCCCTCCAGAGTCCCACGATTCACCCAGATCCAATGATAACCCATATCGAGGATCATGGAAGAGATAGCTTCCACGCTGGTGGCTTCACGAGCTAGCGGAGCCAGTTCCGGGCCATCGAAGTAATCATTCCCGCGTACGGGGGAGCTGAAGTAATAGGACTGTTCCTGCCCAAGGAGAAGGAGCGGTGGTTTGGGGATTCCCTCATTGGCACGAAGGGTTTCCACCTCACGGATCGCCGCGGTTTCGGGGATACGGTCAGGCCTTGTGAGATAGGAGCCGGGATGATCTTTAAGCAGGATGGCATCTGAAAAACGAAGACAACGGAGAAAGGTTTCGTCACATTGCCCGAGGCCCCATAGCACCACAAGCATGGTCAACACCATTCCAAACTTGGCTGCCTTTGGTCCCGAAGACTCCTTGAGCATCCGGAGATCCTTCTCGATACCGAGTCCAATCCCCATCGCCAGGATAGCCCACAATGGAATAGCAAAACGCGGATCCCGGTAGGTGAGCGCCCAAAGGAGGTAGATCCCCAAAGCCAAAGCCACGATCAAGCTGACTCCTCTGGGGCTTGTGTCCAGGTGGCGATGTATTCCTCCCAGTAGACCAACCGGAAGCAAACACAGAAGGAGCCCCCCTAAAGGATTGTGCTCGAACTGCTCCGGAAAGAAGGTGACACGAAGAGGAAGAGAAAGGATATCCAAGATTTTCCCGGAAAGCGAAAGGCCCGGGAATTCATTGAGACCGCCCTTCATTCCAGCATGCCAATCATAGAAAGCCTTTTGAAGTGGAGTAAAACCATCACTAAACCAATTTGACAGTAGGGGTGAGAATGGATTCTCAGTGGTTAACCAGTTGTGGATCAACCAAGGTGACACAAGCAGGGGAGGAACGAGTGCATATGTCAGTACCATTCTCAAACTCAATCGTCTCGCCACTCCAAACAGGATACCTCCAATGAGTCCGAGGATTACCCACCAGGCCAATCCGGTGTACTTCACCATCATGGCCCAGCCCACCGCAAGGGAGGCATAAAGAACCCATGGTTCCCCATGCACACCTTGTCTTCCGTTCTGGTTTTGAGATGAACCGATGCCGGTGAGTTGTCTCCAGATAAAGTAGGCCGACGCAAGCCATCCAAAGGCTGAACCGAAATCAACAAAGGCCCAGGCAGCCAGGACGGGAGCGAAGGAGACCGTGGTCAAGAGCCACAGGCCCCAAGGGGGTGGAGCTTCATCGGAGCCGATCCCGCTACCTGATAGATCCCGGACCAGCCGTTCCCTTCCCCATTGATGGATCGTCATGAGGCAAAGCAGGAAGAACCAGAAATGAATGACCTTCCCACC
>CAZORO010000434.1:0-5127 GCA_964581845.1 uncultured bacterium | reverse complement strand
GCTCGTAGCTGCGCCTCGAGAAAATTGGGCAGGGCGATGGCGATTAGAATCAGGATGATGGCGATAACGATCAGCAACTCGATCAGAGTGAAGGCACGAATGGGCAGACAAGTTCGAGGTCTGTCCATTGATAACTTGCGGTCCATTTCAAGGTCCTCCGGGCTGAATGATTGAGTTCATCTATATCATATACTCTATAACCATAGGGCTACCATGTGGATTTGTCAAGTAGTATTGTCGTTCAAGAGGGTTTACCATGGTCATAGGATAGAGAAAATGGACAGAAAACACCATGAAAAACATGGGAAAAAACCTTCTCGAATTACCTTCTCGACTAATAATTCCACATGTATGTTCATATAATACAGTATGTTATGATAGTTTACTGAGTGACTTATCATTTATTGGTTCTGTTTCAGCTTGACAACGCTCCGTTTGGTTTCTACTATCATCATATCAGTGTTGCTATAGTCTTGTAACATAACAGCAGACCCATTCATGTTGACTGAGTTGGCGCTGGGCTTAGAGGACGATAGCTGCACTCCAAGGGGGTGCGTGCCCCCCAACCTTTCGACAGCCATATGGCTTCGGAATCAAGCAAGAGGAGACAAGATAATGTTACAGAGGACGACTGTCTTTGGAATCCTTGCGGTGATCACCACCCTTTCCGTCCTGAGCCTTCCTTCGTATGCGCTTCAAACCGTCGCGCAAGGAGGCGGGGCAGGCCATACAACCATCGCCAGTGCATTGGCGGCCGCCGCCCCAGGAGAAGAAGTCCGCGTCATCGACCAGGGAACCTACAATGAGAGCCCCGACCTGAACAATGTCATGTTGACCTCGGTTCCGGCGGGCGCCGTCATCACCGGAGCCAGCAGCCGAAGTGGCACAGTCATTAGTATAACCATGAACGGCACCGAACCCGTCACTCTTCAAGGTTTCACGATCATCCCAGAGGTGGCCGTGGGTAGAACAATTCAATGCAATGGTATGGGCGCTCGGAATATCGTGGATGTAACCATCGTCGGACCCAACGGAATCGATCTTGGCATCTATGTCTATGATCCAGTAACCCTGAATCTCCTCAATACTGTCATCCATGACGTCAGGTACGATACTGTCACTATCGACAGCCCCAACGCGAACGGTGTTGTGGCGAATATTGATAACTGCGAATTTTACCGCTTTGGACGTTTTGGATTCTTTGGTACAAATGAGATGATCCTGAGCATGACTGATACCGTAATCCACCATGGCGCAGGAGGACATGGAATCAACATCGACGCTGGCGGTTCGAGCGCTCCGGGGCCTAACACGAAGCTGAGTTTTACTCGTTGCGAGATTCACCATCCCGGCATCCACTGCTTTATTCTTGGCGGAGGTATCATTGAGGGAGTGGAGGCTACCTTCGCGGACTGTGACATCCATGATGCCACCAATGGCCATGGAATTGTCCAGTTGAACGACTCCACCATCACGTTGAAAAACACTGTTGTCCATAACAACTTCTACGAAGCAATCGCGATGGATGGAGCGACAGCTGAAGACCTCAGATTCAATATGATTATTGATCATTCGACCTTGAAGAATAACGGTCGTCATGGGTTGGGTTGCTTCAGGACCGCGAACATCACTATCCGGGATTCAGAAATCAGCGGGAATGGCCAGCCCGCACTGGGTGGTGTGACTGGCTTTGGTGTGGTGTATGGCATCAACTATGCCAATGGCGGAAACATTATCATGGAACGGAGCCGGTTCCTTAATAATTTTCTTGGATTCAACATCAGCGATGTCGTTCGCGCGACAGCACCTGTGGACATTCACATCTCTCAGTCAGTGTTCACGGATGGCTCTGGAGGTGTCAACCTCCTTGCCTCGCTGGGGGATGCCGCCGCTGGCAGTAGCGTGGTCAACAATCTCTTTGATGGTGGTTCCTATGGACTCACGGTCAATGAATCGGATATCGACGTGTACCACAATACCATCATAAACTCTCCACAGGGGATCAATATCCGCGCAGGGGGCGGATTCTCAGTATCCATCCAGAATAACATCATTGATCAAGCGAGCAATTATGGTATCGTGAGCACAGGCAACACAGGACTATCGAATGTGACAGTGGATTACAACCTGGCTCATGGAACGGCCGGGGCCTTTGATGCAGCCATTGCTCCCTTGGCGGGCCTGCATAATATCACTGGAGTCGTTGCTGGTTTCACCTCTCCATCCACGGTTGTTGGCGCGGGAACGTATACATTAGCAGGTGGTTCACCCGCCTTGAATGCCGGTACCAACCTTGGTGTATCCATTGACCTCGAGGGTAATACAAGACCCCAGGGTAGCGGACCGGATATGGGGGCTTACGAAGCATCAACCACGGATGTGGGAAATTGGAGTCTTTATTGAACCAGGTCATGCAAGCCGGGAGGTGAGTATCTCTTGCCTCCCGGCTTTCGGGCTGGAATATTCTGGAACGGAACTTTGTTTTTATCCCTTGAAAAGGGGTGAATCACTAGGTCAACAATAGATGGTAAGAGTTCTCCTTGCATTCCTCACGATCGCAATACTCCCAGGCCCGTTTTCCGTGTGTGCGGATTCAACAAGCGATCTCTCGTTATATGACCCAGGTTACGTTGGCTTTATATGGCACTATCCTTTTGTCGATGTGGGCACGGACCAATTGGATCAATCCGGCGCGAACGCCATGATGGCCCGATGCAACTGGGGGACAGTTCAACCAAATGAATTTTCATATAATTTTTATTCAGTCAAACAGCAGATTCAAGCTGCCGGGAAGGAGGGCCTCAAACTGGTTCTCCTACTTGAGTTCAATCCCTTTTGCTCGCCGGAATGGCTGAAGCAAAAGTGTTTTTCGGCTGGAGAGGGAACAGCCCAGTTTGATGGGAGTCCGGGTACCATGCCAAAGGTCGGTTCTCCGATTTTCCGGGCAGCTCAAGAAGACATGGTCCGATCACTGGTCACCTTCCTGAAAACAAACGACCCCTTAAGGACAGTGACCCACTACATGCCAGGTGTTGAATGGTGGTTCCCCCCAAGCGACCAATATAGCGCCGGTGATATCGCTGGATTCCGCCAATGGCTTGAGAACAAGTATGTGGAGATTTCCAAGCTGAATTCAATATGGGGGGGACACTATTTATCTTTTGGAGAAGTTCCTGCTCCTGGTGTCAGTATCAACGGTTTGTATACCAAGGAACGTCAAGGCCTGGCGCGAGTAACCTATTCATATCCCGCTGGACAGACTTCTCCCACCAACCAAGTCGCTGTCGCGAATGACTGGACTGGTTATTGGAATGATACCGCCGCGGAATACATCAACTCGCTGGGCAATATGGTGAAAAAGATCGACCCATCCCGCCCCACGGTTTCATTTCTCACACTGGCCTGGGCGCACACCGCTGAATGGGATTATGTGAATTGGTCTCAAGTACGATTGGATTCCGCAGCCAAGGTTTCCAATGACCTTGACATACTTGGAATGCAACTCTGCTTCAATTCCGGAGATGGCCTCCGTTTAACCGCTGGCCTTGATCTGGCCCGCAAGTATGGGAAGCCCATGTGGGATATGGATTTGTTGGATTTCGTTAAGGGTGTGGCCAACGGAACCGAATCTCATCTGAAGAATACCCATGCCGCCATACAACATGGAGCCGGTAGTATCTTCTATTGCTGCTGGAATGGAGCTAAAGATTTTAATTTCTATCCGGATTGGCCGGTAGAGGACATTCACCACATGGTTGATGAGGCGCGTCAGGCTCTTGATCTGGTGAAAGACGCTACTCTCCATGTCGAGGGAGCGATCATAAACCCGGTTTTCTGTTCAGCACCTGGAGATCCCCTGTTCGGACGGAATGATGTCCGCAGTTTCATGGGATGGTACAAAATCATCGAACATATCCCAACAGCTGTCGATGTGCTCACCCTTCGTGAGATCGAGCACGATTGGACCCAGCTGGGAAAATATCGATGGATTCTGATCCCTGATTGTCCATATATATCCAAAGATGCTGTAAACAGACTTTCGGAGTACTCCGATGGAGGTGGTCTACTCATTCGAGGAGGACGCTTTGCATTGTTTGATGAAAACGGTTTAGCGTACAATATCTTCACCACTCCCGGCAAGGGCCTACTGGATTATGGCACCAAGTACGCGGGAGCGGATCTGCCACGGAGAGTTTATGCAGGTGACACGCCACCCCAAATGATTTGGCGGGAGGAGACCGATCAGTATCGATCCATCCTCGCCAAAGCTTTTCAAGTTTTGGTGGAATCGGGAGTACCAGCAAGTCTTGATGAATCCATCTCCATCGACACGCATGGTAAAGATGTGAGGAGCTCCTTGTACAAACACAAGGATTATCAACTTGTTTACCTTGTCAACATGGAGGCTTCCCCTGTCGATCATGTCAATCTGGTCTTACGCGATAAACTGTTGAAAGTAGCCAATGTCTACGCGGACCTGAATGATTTGGGCCCAATTGATCCTGGCCAGGATGACCTTGGTGAGGAATTGCCGCAATTCGAAACGAGCTGCATTGTAAGAATCGAATCCGCGAGTGGAGTTATCCATTCGGATCTGTTGAAATAATGGTGGTGTTGGACTGAGATTGACATAATCCATGCTCCTTGAGGTGTCCGTCCATGTTTTTCAAACCCCGTAAGAATAAAAATCTTTGGGACACATATGTTCTCTTCCATGATGGCACTTTTTATCTGTACTATCTGGTGAGTGATCCTTCCAACCTGTATGGAATCTGCTTAGCCACCTCAAAAGATGGCGCCCTGTGGAATGAACATGGGATGATAATCCACAGATCGGAGGATGCCCGTTGGATGGCCATGGGTAGTATCGTGAAATCCTCAAACTTTGATCAAGATCATAGGTTCCATATGAATATTTCCGAATGGCGTGGCCCCAAAGATGATGTGGGACAACAAACCATCTTCGCCATGGAATCCACAGACCTCATTCATTGGACATTTCTTGGTAAAGAGCATGAGTTCGCCCCGGATCCACGCTGGTACCGGGCAAACCAAGGTCAACGTAGCCGTTGGGATGGCATTAACGCGGTTCCCCGTCCAGGTGGAGGCTATTACGCATTCTTAACC
>CAZORO010000433.1:0-5151 GCA_964581845.1 uncultured bacterium | reverse complement strand
GTGGTGATCCTTGAATGCGGAAAACCATTCGGTGGGGGCGATGCCTTTGTGCTGGAACGGGTCCGTGAGGCGCAAGTTCCCTTCGTGGCGGTGCTCAACAAGATTGACCTGCTCAAACCGGCGGCGCTCGCCAAGACCTGGGAACGGTTCCTGGAACTGACCGAAGGGGCGGTGGAACGGATCGCGATCTCGGCTCAGCAAGATTCCGGAACAGATGCCTTGTTGAACATATTGCGGGCACAGTTGCCCGAGGGGCCGAGGTTCTACCCCGAAGACACCCTTACTGACCGGAGCCTGAAGTTCCAGCTCTCCGAGCTCATCCGTGAGCAGATCTTCGAGGCCACCCGCGAGGAGCTTCCCTATGCCGCCGCGGTGAAGATCGAATCCATCGAGGACAAGGGGGAAGAGCAACCTCAAGTGGTGAGCGCCCTGATCGCGGTCGAGAGTTCCTCGCAAAAGGGGATCATGATCGGGAAGAAGGGCGAGATGCTCAAACGGATCGGAACCGGCGCACGCAAGGAGATAGAAAAACTCCTCGGATGCAAGGTCTTCCTCGAACTCAAAGTCGCCGTGGCCAAGGATTGGCGCAGCAAGCCGGTAGACCTACAACGGTTTGGGTATGGGGAGAAGGAGTTGGAGTAGCGAATTTATTCGCTTTGTGGCACGTAGGCGAGAGATGATTCGGGGTATGATATAAGGTGAATAAATTCGCTACTCCAATTCTCTGTATCCGCGACAGTTGGCGCATTTTTGTTTTTCAATTCCTGTCACCCCTCCCTTAGTTGAGCCGGAATCGGTTATTCTCAAGACAGCCTAATGACTCGGTCTCAAGGAGCTCCCACAATGAAGCCTCTCCTTCTTCTCAGCCTTCTCGCACTTCAGCAGGTTCTACCGCCAGTTACCACCTCCGCCCAGGAGATTGACCTGGACACCGCCACCGGCATCGAGATTGGCAAGTATGGCGGAAGGATCGTTCTGGCCTCGCTTGGTGATGCCAAGACCTTCAACCCCATCACCGCCAATGAGACCTCCTCCACCGATATTATCCAACACATCTATGAAGGCCTGATCGGATACCACACCGAAAGGAAAGTGGTCATTCCTGGCCTAGCTTCATCCTGGGAACACAGCCCCGACTTTCTGACCTGGACCTTCCACCTGCGCAAGGGAGTCACCTGGAATGATGGCCACCCCTTCAGCGCCGATGATGTTATCTTCTCGTTGGATGTGACTTATGACGACAAGGTCATCAATCCGGCGCGAAGTTTTCTGGAGGTGAAAGGGCAGAAGTTTCAGTACCGTAAGGTTGATGACCTGACAGTCGAGATCAAACTCCCCGCCATCTATGGCCCCTTTGAGCGTGCTCTTGCAACCTCGGTTGTGATCATCCCCAAGCACAAACTCGAGGCGGATTGGAAGGCGGGAAAGCTGACCGAGGCGCTCAATGTCAATACCCTTCCCACTGAAGTAGTCGGCACTGGTCCCTTCAAGATCAAACAATACCTTTCGGGCGAACGCGTCATTCTGGAGCGCAATCCCAACTACTGGAAACAGGATGAGAAAGGCCAACGGCTCCCTTATTTGGATGAGATCGTTTTCTTGAATGTTCCCGACATCGCGGCCATGGATGTCGCTTTCGAAGCCGGGAAGGTGGACACGCACACCATCACACCAGACAAATACAAACGTTTCAAGGACCTGGAGCAATCCGGCAATTTCACGATCCATGAACTTGGAGTTGACCTTGGTGAGAGCCACTTCTGGTTCAACCAGAATACCGGGACCAATGCCTCGACGGGCAAGCCACTCGTCGAACCCCATAAGATGGCTTGGTTCTCCAATGTCGAATTCCGCAAGGCCATCTCGCACTGCATTAACCGTGAGGGAATCATCAAGAATGTGTTCCGTGGACGCGCCGAGGCCATTTATGGTCCCATCTCTCCCGCCAATCCCCCTTGGTATAACCCAAATATCCCCAAGTTCGAGTATAACCTTGAGGCTGCCAAGAAGATTCTGGATGGCCTTCAGTATGTCGACCGGAATGGCGATGGGATCCGTGAGGATCCCCAGGGCAACAAGATTGAGTTCACCTTCATCACCAACCGTGAAAACAACATCCGGGAACGCATGGGTAACATTATTCAGGAGAGTTTCAAAGAAGTTGGGATCGATGGACGCATGAAGCTGGTGGATTTCAATACCCTGGTCACTGCCATCGCGGACTCCTTTGACTACGATGCCTGTCTGTTGGGTTTGACTGGAAGCGATTACCCTCTCTCCGGTCTGAATGTGTACCGTTCTTCGGGGCGGACTCACTCCTGGTTTCCCAACCAGAAGACTCCCGCTACGGAGTGGGAGGCCAAAGTTGACCAACTCATTGAGGATTTCCTTGCCACTCCCGATGAAAAAGATCAGATCAAGATCTGGTGGGATATTCAGCAGCTTTATGCTGAGAACCAGCCTATGGCCTGGCTGGTCAACCCGAAGGTTTATGTTGCGGTACGAAACAGGTTCGGCAACATGCGCCCCCGCGTGATCCGTCCCCGCGAGGTCTGGAACATTGAGGAGATCTTCGTCAAGTAAACATGAGGACTTACATCCTCCGGCGCTTCCTGCAGGTCCTGCCAGTTCTTTTCCTGGTGCCGTTGATCACCTTTCTGTTGATCGAGCTGGCGCCGGGGAGTGTGCTCGATAGCTGGAAGCTCAATCCTCAGATTCCGACCGAGGTCATCCAACAGATGACGGTCAAGTATGGCCTCGACCAGCCCTGGTACATCCGTTATTTCGCATGGTTGAAGGGGGCGGTCCTGCATTTGGATATGGGCTATTCGGTCTCCAACAAGAGGCCCGTGACGCCAGTCATCGCCGAGAGGCTCTACAACACCTTCATCCTGGCCCTGTTTGCCACCGTGTTTGAATGGGTGATCGCCATTCCACTCGGGATTTTCTCAGCCACCAAGCAGTACTCCTGGGTGGATAAGATCTGTTCCGCCATTGCCTTTCTCGGTCTATCCATCCCAAGCGTCTTCCTGGCCTTATTAGCGCTCCTGTTTGCCAAGACCACCGGCCTTTTCCCAATCGGTGGACTCAGGTCGATTGATTATGACTCCCTGACTTCCTTCCAGAAGTTCCTCGATATCTCGCACCATTTGATCCTTCCAGGGATTGTGCTGGGAGCCTCAGGTCTGGCCACCTACATGCGCCAGATGCGGGGCAGCTTACTGGATGAGCTCCACGCGGACTATCTGACCACCGCACGTGCCAAGGGGTTGGATGAGGTCACCGTGGTCGGTAAACATGCGGTTCGTAACGCCATCAATCCACTGATCACCCTTTTCGGCTTCTCTCTTTCGGGGTTGCTCTCCGGCTCCGTGCTGGTCGAAACCGTGATGGCTTATCCCGGCTTGGGACGGACCGTGGTGGAGGCACTTTTCGCGCAGGATGAGTACCTGGTGGTGGCGGCCCTGTTGATGGGAACGGTCCTCTTGATCGTGGGGAACCTGGTAGCGGATTTGCTGCTTGCGCTTTCGGATCCAAGGATCCGGCTGCAGTAGGGGGGGTGCCAACCATGGGATCGTTGGCAAAGCATGTAAGATTCCGCGATGACACGATGTGGGTGGATCTTGAAGATGGAAGACAATTGGGTGTGCCTTTGGCCTATTTTCCACGCCTTCTGTATGCGTTACCGGAGCAGAGAGAAAAATTTGAATTGAGTGGTGGTGGAGCTGCTATCCACTGGGAGGGCCTCGATGAGGATATTTCTGTCGAAGGTCTTCTTCTTGGTATTGGTGATCGTACAAAGAGAACATGATAGGGCAGCCATCTCCTTGTTGGAGTTGAATCCATTACTTTGTCCCCTTGAGTAGTTCCTCCAGTGGTATCCTGACAAACTCGCGCTCCCACATCCTTGGATGAGGGATCACGAGATCCTCATCGTGAATTTCCAGGGTGCCATAGAGAAGGATGTCGAGATCGAGGGTGCGGTTCTTGTATTGCCGGGGTGAATGAGGATTCCCCCCACCCCGACCCTCCCCCGCAAGAGGAGAGGGAATCAATCCCCTCCCCCCTTGCGGGGGAGGGCTGGGGTGGGGGGGGCTAGTAACATCTCTGACTCGTCCAAAATGGCGTTCGATTTCCTGAATCTCACGCAATAGGTCAGATGGAGAGAGGGAAGTCTCGATTTCAGCCACGCCATTCAGGAAGGGTGGGCCATCCGGAATCCCAACAGCGGGATTCTCCATCCAGGATGAAACACGAAGAACTTGTGTGCTTGGAAGACTGCCAATCGCCTCAACCGCCCCCTTGAGGTTGGTTTCTCGGTCTCCCAGATTCGACCCGAGGCCAATAAAGGCAATTACCGGATAGTGTGTTTCATCGCTCAGGATGGTGAACCCCCCGTGCTAACTCCAGGAGCTCTTCATAAGTTTTTCCGCCCCTGCTGATCTCCTCGAAGATCCCATCTGGTCCGATCACCATCAGGAAGGGTAGACCATCTATCTCACGGTAGGGACGAATCAGATGGTCCAGCTGTTCCTTGAAAGGAACGACCGGGTAATTGAGGGCCAGCTTGTCTACCGCTTTCTCTTGTTTGAGGAACTCGGGGTCATCTCCGGTAAGGCCGAGGATCACGAGTTGTTCCTGGGGAACGGTTTCACGGAGACGAACCAGCGAGGGAATCTCCTCAAGACAAGGGATACAGGTGGAACCCCAGAAGACCAGAAAGACTCTTTTTCCACGCATTTCCGCGAGGTGTTGTGGATTCCCATCCAGATCAAGCAAGGTCATGTCGGGCGCGGATCTTCCCACCCAGTCAAAGATTGTACGGGGCTTGTTGGCTTTCTCCCAAAAAACTGCCAGGGCAAGAAGTACAAGGAGGAATGCGCCTCCCATGAAGACCCAATTACTGGATTCCAACCATTTCGGTTTGACCATGTTTAGAACTCCGGCTGAGGGGGAGATGATCCTTGTTATTTCATCACCACCAGTGGGTGACGTTGCCGTTCGGCTTCATGCATCGCGGCCCCAATGAAATCACGAAAGAGGGGGTGGGGATGTAACGGCCGGGACATGAATTCAGGATGAAACTGAACCCCGACAAACCAGGGGTGATCCTCGATTTCGATGATTTCGACTAGGCTCCCATCAGGAGAG
>CAZORO010000432.1:0-5151 GCA_964581845.1 uncultured bacterium | reverse complement strand
GATGCTTCGTGCGAAATACGGTATCCGTACTCCAGATGCACTTCAGGTGGCCGCGGCGATTGAGGTTGGTTGTGAAGCTTTTCTGACGGGGGATAAAAAGCTTTCGCGGATTACAGAGATCAAAGTCATTCAATTGGATGAAATTGGATAATAACCGTGGTTGAAAAGGACTCCATCGAAGGTCCACATTCTCCCCTCCTCAATCTCCTCCGGCGTCTCTTTGCCATCAAGGAAGTCGGCGTTCTGCTGATCCTTCTTGGAATGGTGGGAGCCATGTCTCTGGTGACCAGCTCCTTCACCACCCGCTCCAACTTCATCTCCATCATCCAAGCGATCTCCCCCATCGCCATCATGGCCATCGGAGAAACCATGGTCATCCTGACCGCGGGGATCGATCTCTCGGTAGGTTCGGTATGCGCCCTGTCGGCTTACCTGATGTCTTTGGTGCTGACCTCCGAACAAGGCTACTCACTCTCCACCGGTTTGTTGGCCGCGCTGGGCACGGGTGGTCTATGCGGACTCCTCTCTGGTCTTGTTATCACTAAGGTGCGAGTTACGCCCTTCATTGTCACACTCGGAATGCTCTCAGCTTGCAGCGGACTCACATTAGGCCTTTCGGGCGGCAAACAGATCGGTTTGACCAAGTTCGGTAAACCGGTCGAGGTGACCGCCTCGATCCTGAGCCCAACCGGCGAGGTTTCCGGGCAGCCGGCTGTGGAACGCCGGTTTTACTCGGAAAGCGAAAGTGTGGATGCCGTCCTCCCCCTCGCGGATGGCGGGGCCTGGATTGGTGCGAGCAATCCAGGGCATATTTCCCGTCTGGATGCGAATTGGAATGAATCCCTGTCAATTCCACTCGAGTTGGATACTGTTTCCTCTCTCGTTTCGTGGGGGAATGGAAGTGTGGCTGTTGCGGGTGGACCTGGTGGAAAAATCTGGAAAGTAGATGCAAAGGGAAATCTGGTGCTTCTGTGCGACACACAGGCCTCCGAGGTCCATGACTTGCAGGAAGATCCCGATGGAAGTCTCTGGGCCGCCACCTCTACACCCTCCGAGGCGGTCCATATCGGAAAAAGTGAAGAAATCCTCCGAAGGATTCCTATCGAGGGAACTGAAGCCCTCACAAGTCTGGCTATGGATGAAACAGGGCAGATTTATGGAACCACACGGAAACCGGCGCGTATAGTACGTTTCTCATCGGCGGAAGCCCCATCCGTATTGTATGAATCCACCTCGGAGGTGGCCTTGAGTCTTCGATGCGGCGAGGAGGAGACACTCTGGTTTGTCGAGGGAGAAGCCAAGCCCGACCGGCTCATGGTCCTGCAAGAAAGGAAAGCGGAAGTCATCTGGCGGACCCCGAAACCGCCCATCAGAGATTTCCTAGTATTCCCCAGTCAGATTGTAGTGGCCTGTGTGGGCAATGTGGGCGCCACCTACCTGATTCGCCCCGGTTTCGAGACCGCGCAGATTCATCCGATGACCACCCATAAAGCCAGAACACTGGCTAGCTTGGGGAATCCGGATTCTCCAATTCTTGTGGGTAACTCGGGACCGGGGGGAGTGGCGACTCTCGATACCACGGCAGTCAAGACAGTCTACCCGGTTGCGGAATCCTTCAATGGACTTTTTGAATATGCGCCCTGGGCGATGGTCATTCTGATGGTGCTGGGTTGGCTTTTTCTGCGATTCACCACTTGGGGAACTTACATCTATGCCATCGGTGGTAATGAACAAGCGGCCCGTCTTTCAGGCATTCATGTCGACCGAATCAAGATCTTCGCCTACACCCTCACCGGTATCCTGTGCGGGGTGGCGGGCGCTTTCCTGACCTCCAAACTCCATACGCTCGATCCGAGTCTCGCCAAGGGGTATGAGCTGAAAGTCATCGCGGCGGTTGTGATCGGCGGTACCAGTTTGATGGGAGGCGAAGGTTCTGTCTGGGGAACCCTCATCGGGGCCGCCTTGCTGTATGTTCTCAATTACGCGCTGGTCCACCTGGGCATGGAGGATATCTGGTCGGACCTCTTCATTGGTGTGGTCATCATCCTCGCCGCCGTGATTGACAGCCTGAGGAGCCGTCTGCCCGAGATCATGGGAATGTTACGGAGACGGTTTGGTTGAGGAATTCATCCATCTTTTCCGGTGAAATTCAACTCGCCGGGAAAGCCCCACGGACTCCTCTTTGGGCGGCAATTGCACGGTCTTCCCACTCGATACTGTCTGAATCCGGGATTCTCCCCTCCGCATCCAGGGCCTCGATGGTCTGGCGGAGCCCCTCTTGAAGGCTGACCTTTGGTTTGAATTCGGGCACATCACGGAACAGCCGTTCGGAGCTGTAGTAGCTGTTGTGTGCGAAGATATCCCGGCAGGTACCGGATTCGGGAATCTCCAGCGCCAGGATGTCATCTAGGGGAATTCCCACCATTTCCACCTCACGGCCAATGACCTGCATGGCGGTCTGGTGGTACTGACGCCAGGTGTAGAATCCCCGGTTCACCACATTGTAGGTCTGCCCAATGCAGTGTGACTTCCCAAGTGTGTGAGCGAATGCCAATGTAGCATCCTCCACATGCAGGAACTGATGAATCACGTTCCCATCCCCGCAAAGGGCGATGGGCTTGCCCTTGCGGACACGGTCGATCCAGGAGAAGTCCCAAGCTACCTGCCGGACACACCCCATGATAGGGCCATAGGTGGTAGAGGGCTTCAGAATGGAGACCGGGAAGCCCTCACGGTACCAAGCCTCCAGGAAGACACGATCCGCCGCCACCTTGTTCCGTCCATAATCGGTGATCGGACGTAGCGGGTGATCCTCCGTGACTGGCATCCAGTCCAGATCGATCCCATAGGTGCAAACGGTCGAGCAATGGATGAAGTGTTGAACTCCCCGGAAGGCGCGGACACTGCTCTCCGCATCCTCCCGGGTGAAACAGATCATATCGATGGCGGCATCGAATCGCTCCGCCTGGATTGTCTTCTCGAAGGTGGCTCGATCCATCCGGTCGCCTTGGATTAGCCTTGCGTTTTTCGGGATCGGACGGGTTTGGCCACGGTTATAGCAGGTGACCTCATGCCCAATCTTCAACAGCTCCCCGACAATGCTGGTACTGATGTTGCCACTTCCGCCAACCACGCAGATACGCATATGGATTGTAATAACCTTTCTTGTCTATCTGCTTTTGTGGTGGGGGCGGCGCCCCCGTTTTTTTTCTTTGGGGGGATGAGGCTGCGATGTTTCCTGGGTTGGAGTCTCCTTTTCCGGGATAGAGTCTGTGGACTCTCCTGTATTTGGGAGTTCGGTAATCTCCGTCACTTCGACAGTTTCCCTGGATGGTGGGACTGTTGGCTCGAGATAGGCTTCCATTTCCATTGGTTGTTTGACCAGAGGAGGCACTGATTCAAACTCCGGGATGGCTGGTTCTGTTGTGGGGAGGGGTTCCTCAAGTGATGGGACGGGTGCGGGTTCAACTGGTGAAGGAAATTCCGCTGGCAATGTTGGAGGGGTTTCCTCTTGCTCGGGTTGCTCAGGGATGACTGGCTCAGCTGGTTTTTGCGGCGGTTTGACTGGAAGCATGGAACGCATCACTCGGGCCACCAGCTCCTCGAAATCTGTGAATTGAATCACTCCATCGAGAAGATCGAGCAAAGCGGAATATATCCGGGTCGCCTCCCGGGCTAACCCAAGATGGAGGATGGTTTGACTGTCAACTCTGGAATCCTCAGCCAGTGGGAGGATATGGGGGTGTTCACTGAGCAAGTGACCGAGTTCATTGAGCAGGGGGACTAAGGAGATCCAGCGGTTGGCGGCCAGAGCCAGGAGAAAACGGATCTCAAGGAACTGGAGACGGCATTCGGCGGTGGTGGCTCGGGGATAGGCCTGCTCGGTGACCTCATGGACCAGATCGAACTTGTGTTGCGCGAGGGCCTCACGGGCAAGGGAGAGCTGGATGGGGGATGATGTGGGTGCCATGCGAGCGGCAGTTTCCAGGCAGCCCAAAGCAGCCATGTCTTGCCCGGCCCGTTTGAGCGCCTGACCCAAAGTGGCATGAAGGTAAGCATCATCGGGTGTGTCCTGGACCATCCGGTTCCATTCCTCGGCGGCTTCCTGATAACGTTCAATACTGGTTAAGATCTCCGCCTTGAGCCGCCGCGCCCGCTGCATCTTGGGGGACATTCGCAGAACAGTATCCAAACAGGATAAAGCTTCATTGAATTGCCCCAGGTACTGATAGGCCAGAGCCTCCTCCAGACCGGTACGCAACACACTGGGATTCAAGTGACGCGCCACCGCGCATTCCCGCAACGCCTCCTCCGCTTGCCCGCTCTGACGTAAGGCTGCCGCCAGGTCAAGACGGATGGAGACGGTGCTGGGGAGCAATTCGCGTGCGCGCTCCAGAAAGTCAACCGCCTCCAGGTAGCGTTCTCCATGCATGAGCGCCAACCCGAGGGAATGGTTAGTATCCGCCGAGGAAGGATCGAGAGCCAAGGACTTGCGGAGCTCTGAGATCGCCCGGGGGAAATCCCCAAGCGCCACATAGACGACTCCGAGGTTATACCTCAGCTCGGCGGTATCATGTCCCAGGGAGATCAGCTTCTCCAAATCGGCTTTGGCGGCCTCGTAACGGTGGCTCTCGGTACTCTGAAGGCTCCTTTCGAAAAGCAAACCGGGATGTTCCGGGAACTTCGCCAATCCCTCCGAGAGGATCCGGGATCTCTCCGCGCGATTCTTTTGTAGACGGTAGATACGTGCCGATTCGGTTAACAGCCCCGGTTCATCCGGATCAAGGGCGAGTCCGGCCTCCACCAGCTCACGCGCCTCCGCTAAGGCACCGCGTGCGATATCCGCACGGACACCGAGGATTCGCGCCTCAAGCTGATTGGGAGTTTCATGAAGGACCGCGCGCATCAACCGTGAAGCCTCTTCCGGCTGGTGGCTGGCAAGGTATTGGAGCCCCAGGTGGATCAGGTTAGCGGCACGCACCTCCCAGACAATAGCGGAATGGGCCTCCAGGTCGCTTTTCTGAACCTCCAGGTTGGCGGCTATCGTCCCAATCCGCTCCTCGAGAGCATCGCGTTCTCCACGCAATGCCAACTGGAGCGAGGAAGCGGTTTTTTCCAGATCTTCCTTGGAGGCTGTAACGGTTGTTTGGA
>CAZORO010000431.1:0-5165 GCA_964581845.1 uncultured bacterium | reverse complement strand
GATGAATTCAAAGTCAGTCTTCCATTGCGTCTGGATACGATGCTTGCACCTGGAGTGGCGGGTCTACCGGTGGGACTGCCGGCTCTACCCGCGTTTTCGTCGATTCCCACTGAGGCCATCATTACACGGAGGGAGCCCGCATGAGTGATATCCTCTTTCCACTCGTCCTCATCGCGGTGGTTCTGGGCGGGGTTCTGACTGTGGCCGCGAATCTGATTTGGTTGGAACGGCGTCTCCTGTCCCTTTTCCAGGACCGTTACGGACCCAATCGGTGTGGGCCATTCGGTCTTTTCCAGACCATCGCTGATGCCATCAAGATGTTCCTGAAAGAGGACTGGATTCCCCCCTTCGCGGATAAATCTGTGTTTGTGCTTGCTCCATGCATTATCAACTTGACCGCGTTGTTGTCCTTCGCGGTCATCCCCTTCGCGCCAGGAGTTCAAATCGTCGATCTCAGTGTGGGACTGCTGTTCCTCCTAGCGATGTCCTCCCTTGGGGTTTATAGCGTGACCCTGGCTGGGTGGGCGTCGAATAATAAATATGCCCTGATCGGTGGGATGCGTGCCTCGGCGCAGATGCTGGCTTATGAGGTCTTCATGGGGCTCTCCATCATGGGAGTCGTCCTGATGGCGGGATCCCTGAACCTGCGCGAGATTGTTGAGGCGCAGCAGGGCCTGTGGTTCTGTGTTCCACAGTGCCTTGGGATGGTGCTTTTCTTCATTGCGGGCATCGCCGAAACTCACCGTCTGCCTTTCGATTTACCTGAAGCTGAGGCGGAGCTGGTGGCGGGATTTCATGCCGAGTATTCGAGCATGAAGTTCGGTATGTTCTTCATCGGGGAGTATGTGGGGATCACCCTGATTTCATGCTTGACGGTGATTTTGTACTTTGGGGGATGGGGTGGCCCGCTTTTCGGCGCTTCCGGCTGGATCGTGCCATTTATTCAATTCGGCTGGTTCGCCTTCAAAGTGTTTCTGATTCTGTGCTTTTTTATTCTCTTACGAGCTTCGACTCCGAGACCCCGCTATGATCAATTGATTGCCTTTGGCTGGAAGATCATGCTGCCACTGGCCCTGCTCAACCTGTTGGTGACAGGGGCGGTGCTGTTGGCGTTGGAGTAGAAAGGAAAAGACCGATGCTGAGCATGCTTCGGAGTATCTGGCTGGTTTTTCTTCACGCTTTCACCAAGCGTGAGACCATCCAGTATCCCGATGAGATGCCCTATAACCCGCCACGATGGCGTGGACGTATCGTGCTCACACGCGATCCGGATGGGGAGGAACGTTGCGTGGCATGCAACCTCTGCGCAGTGGCCTGCCCGGTAGCGTGCATCTCTCTCCAAGCCACCGAGGAAGAGGATGGACGGCGTTATCCCAAGTTCTTCCGGATCAACTTTTCACGCTGTATCTTCTGCGGGTTCTGCGAGGAGGCTTGTCCGACCTACGCCATCCAGCTCACTCCCGATTTTGAGATGGGGGAGTTTTGCCGTACCAATCTGGTGTATGAGAAAGAAGACCTCCTAATCAGCGGGCCTGGAAAATATCCTGGCTACAATTTTTACCGGGTCGCGGGGTTGGCGAGCAAAGGAAAAGGCAAAGGCGAGGGAGAATGTGAGGAAAAGCCTGTGGATGTCCACAGCCTGATGCCCTGAGACACGCGATGACGACACTTTTCTATCTTGCCTCTGTTATTGCCGTGTTTGCCACCGCCCGGGTCATTACCCACAAAGACCCGATGCACGCCCTCTTGTATTTTGTCGTTTCTCTCATCTCCCTCGCGGTGGTTCTCTTCACTCTCGGCGCGCAGGTGATTGCGCCACTCATGGTGATGATCTATGCCGGTGCGATCATGGTTTTGTTTGTCTTTGTCATCATGATCCTGAACCTGGGGCCACGAGCGAGCGAGCAGGAGGCACGGTTTCTCTCACCCGGCATCTGGATGGGGCCATCCATCCTGTGCGGAATTCTTTTACTCCAACTTATCATTGTCTTGATCCGGGGCCAGGGGCATGTCAGCGGTGGAACCATTGTGGACAGCAAGCATCTGGCCCTTTCGCTTTTCAATGTTTATTTCCTTGGAGTGGAACTGGCCTCCATGCTGCTCTTAGCGGCTCTAGTGGGGGCTTATCACTTAGGCAAGCGGGAGCTTCCCTATGAATCCGGGGAGGTAGAGCTCTAGTGGCCTCGGTTCCGATGGATTTTGCCCTTTTCCTGGCCGGACTGCTTTTTGTACTGGGACTGATGGGTGTTTTGGTCAGAAGAAACATCATCTTTGTGTTGATGTCGATTGAGATCATGATGAATGCCGCCGCCTTGGCTTTTGTGGCGGCGGGCTCACGATGGGGACAACCCGATGGGCAAGTCATGTTTCTTTTTATTGTGACCGTGGCGGCGGCCGAGGTTTCGGTGGGATTGGCATTGGTAATCCAGCTTTACCGGCGGATACATACCCTTGACTCCGATGCCGCCAGTGTGATGCGAGGCTAGAATGCTTGAACTCCTGTGGCTCGTTCCGGCTGTACCGTTCCTGGGCTTCCTGCTCCTGCTCTTCTTTGGTTGTTTGCTTCCCAAGCAGGCCGTGGGAGTCCTGGGAGCCGGATCGGTTGGCCTGTCCGCGTTGTTTGCTTTTTTGACGGGTTATTCATTCATCGCGCAACCCCCGCCGGATCATGCCTTCACTCAAGTCCTCTGGACCTGGTTCGATGTAGGAGGTTTTGCTCCTCAGGTGGCCTTCCGGCTGGATGCTCTCTCCCTTGTCATGACTCTTGTCGTTACCGTTGTCGGTTTTCTGATTCATCTCTACTCCATCGGTTATATGCATGAGGATGAGGATTACATCCGTTTCTTCGCGGGGATGAATCTTTTTGTGGCGATGATGTTGATCCTTGTCCTCGCAGATGACCTTTTGTTGCTTTATGTCGGTTGGGAGGGGGTTGGCTTTTGCAGTTACTTCCTGATCGGTTTCTGGTACCGGGACCCCGCTAACTGCACTGCCGCTCAGAAGGCCTTTATTGTCACCCGTGTGGGTGACACAGCCATGGCGATTGGGTTCTTCCTACTTGTAACCCAACTGGGAACTCTCCAGATCCAGGATCTGATGCACAAAGCCACCCAGCAGTGGGCACCGGGATCCGGAATGGCTGTGGCCGCCACCCTGTTGCTCCTCGGTGGGGCTGTGGGGAAATCCGGTCAGTTGCCACTTCAGACCTGGCTGCCCGATGCCATGGCAGGCCCGACTCCTGTGAGTGCATTGATCCATGCAGCGACCATGGTGACGGCCGGTGTATACCTTATCGCACGGACTTATGTGCTCTTCACTCTGGCACCAGGAGTACAGTTTTTTGTCGGGGTGGTCGGCGCGTTGACTCTGTTGCTCGCCGGATTCAGCGCCTTGGTACAGACCGACATCAAACGAGTCCTTGCGTATTCCACCATCAGCCAGATTGGATATATGTTCCTCGGCCTGGGTGTGGGTGCCTGGTCGGCGGCTATGTTCCATTTCACAACTCATGCTTTCTTCAAGGCACTCCTCTTCCTTGCTGCTGGCGCGGTGATCCATGCCCTCCACCATGAACAGAACATCTTCAAGATGGGGGGGCTGCGCAAGGAACTCCCTACCGTTTTCTGGACCTTCCTCATCGGCGCGGGGTGTCTGGCGGGAATCCCGCTGATCACTTCTGGTTTCTATAGCAAGGATGCCATCTTGTGGTATGCCTTCTCCCTGGAGGGCGGTAGTGTCTGGCTCTATCTCGCGGGTCTTATTGGGGCTTTCTTCACCTCCATCTACACCTTCCGGATGGTGTTCATCGCTTTCTTTGGTGAAGCCAAGGGGCATATCCACCACCGTCCAGGCCCGGTGATGATTGTGCCTCTTGTGATTCTCGCGCTTTTCGCCTTCGGCGCGGGATTCATTGAGCTGCCACACAACTTCGGGCCTGTACAGAAATTTTCAGACTTGATGAATACCGCCTTCGCGGAAACCTTGGCTCATACGGCGGAAGTCCATGAGCCGGCCATTCCGGAGGTTGTTCTTCAAGTTCTCGCGGGAATCGTCTCTCTCGTGGGGGTTGCCATCGCGTATGTTCTGTTCCTGAAATCACCCGGGAAAGTGCAAGCCTTCTCCCAGACTCCCAAGGGTGTTTGGCTCAATGGCTTCCTCTTGCGTGGATGGGAGTTTGATTGGCTGTATGACACCCTCTTTGTAAAACCTTATGTGTTTCTGGCTGAGATCAACAAGTCCGACATAGTCGATGGCTTCTACAATGGTATGGGCTCGATTGTACGTTGGGGGCACCTCCATCTCACTTGGACCCAGACCGGTCTGGTGCGTTGGTATGCCGCGGGAATCGCGTTGGGGGCGGTGATTCTAATGGGTGCATTGGTATTCTTATGAGTCTTGTTTGGCTGATACTCATTCCTGTGGTAGGGGGCATCCTAGCGGGTTTGATCGCCAGGAAGGATGAAACTTTATGCCGTTGGGTTTCTGTGACCGCATTGGGCATTGACTTGGCCATTGCACTGAACCTGCTGGTCACCTACTGGACCCACATGGATGTGACTGGGAAAGGGATGTGGCTGGTGGAGTTCCAGGTTCCCTGGATTCCACGCTTGGGAGCGAGTATCCACCTGGCCCTGGATGGCCTCAGCCTGCTGATGGTGCTGTTAACTCTCTTCCTGGGATTGATTGGAGTGGGAGCCTCCTGGACCGAGATCAAGACTCAGACTGGTTTCTTTCACTTCAACTTCCTGTGGATACTCTCAGGTGTGCTGGGAGTCTTCCTGGCCATCGATCTATTGCTGTTTTTCTTCTTCTGGGAGGTCATGCTGGTTCCGATGTACCTCCTGATCGGGATCTGGGGGCATGAGAACCGTCAATATGCGGCGGTGAAGTTCTTCCTCTTCACTCAAGCCAGCGGCATGTTGATGTTGCTCTCGATCCTGTTCCTGGCCTTCACCCATGCCCAAACAGGGACGCTCTCCTTTGATTACACCCAGCTGCTGGGAATATCCATTAACGGTACCGCGGGAATGCTGGTCATGCTGGGCTTCTTCATCGCATTTGCGGTGAAGTTGCCGGCTTTCCCCTTCCACACCTGGCTGCCCGATGCCCACACCGAGGCGCCCACTGCCGGCAGCATCATCCGTGCGGGAGTCTTGTTGAAGACC
>CAZORO010000430.1:0-5171 GCA_964581845.1 uncultured bacterium | reverse complement strand
TTATCTCTTTGCTTTCCTGATGGTGGTATTCGGATTCTTACGCCATACCCTGATGGAACAGTCCTATCAAAGGAAACTGGACCAGGTGGCATCGGTTGCCGCACCGCACCCCTCCTATGTTCGTGGATCGCTGGCATCCCAATTCCAAAGGGTGGATGAAGGGCGTTGGAGCGCTCGTGTGTTGAAGCCAGCTCTGTGGGATGGAAAAACTTGGCGTTTACTTCCCGGTCCGCTTGAGGTGGTTTCGACCACCCAGACCCAACCTGCTGGCCAGGCGGGTCAAAGGGTTGAGTTTTCTGGGCGTTGGAAACCAGTCGAGGGACTTGCCTCCCACGGACAGCGGGATATACAAGGATGGCGTCAATCCACCGGGATTGTTGGGGCTCTCAAGGTGAAGGGAGCACCCACCAGTCTGGAGGAGCCTCAAGACCTTTCCCTCCTGTCATCACTCATCCGTGCCCGCGACTATTGGCGTTCCAGGATCCGTGAGTGGATGCTTTCCCAGCTTCCAGGTGCGCCGGGAGGACTCGCGCTTGCGATGACCACGGGAGAACGTGGATATCTGGATGAGACTGTTCGCCGGGATCTGCTGGAGTCCGGTCTTTATCACTTGACTGCCATATCGGGTTTGAATGTCACCATTGTGCTGCTCACACTTCCACTCTTCCTCAAGTTGATGGGTGTGCCCCGGCGTTGGCGTGCCTTGCTGGGAATCCCTCTGGCCATCTTGCTTTTAGGATTGGTGGGTGCTCAGGTATCGGTGCTACGCGCCACCATCATGGGGATCACCCTCATGCTGGCGCTTTTCATGGACCGTCTCAGCGATGTCCTCAACTCCCTTGCGGCTGCGGGGCTGATCATCCTGGTGGCATATCCCTCCGAGGTTCATCAGGCCGGTTTCCTGCTCTCTTTCCTAACCGTGGCCGCGCTCATTCTGGCGGGCTTCCATCCTTCAATGCCTCCCTACCGTATCGAGATCCTACTTCAGAAATGGTTCAAACCAGGTTTGATGGTGCATTCCCTGGTATGCGCGGTGACATGGCTGGTGGCCGGTCTCTGGGCCAGTCTGGTGGCCACCTTGGCGGTTGCGCCGGTGAGTGCTTGGTTCTTTCACACCGTGGCCTGGAAGGCGGTTCTGGCCAACCTGGTGGCTGTCCCGGTGGCCGAGGTGATCACGGTACTAGGGGTTTTGGCCGCCTTTGGGGTAGCTTTTATCCCTTGGCTGGGCGGGCTCTTGAGTGCTCCCCTGGATGCCATGTCACACCTCCTCTTAGATCTGATGACATGGGTCTCCTCATGGACCTTTGGTTTCTCGGTCGTTCTGTCGCCAGACTTGGTCATCATCTCTCTCCTGCTTGCGGCCGGTTTGGTGTTCATGTCTCCCAGGGAGTGGTTCCGTCCGCCACTCCTCAGCCGGAGAGTTACCGCTCTTTTCATCCTGGCTGGTCTCTCCTGGTGGCCGTTGGTTCCGGAGAGCAAGGAGTTCCGCATCCACTTTCTCGATGTGGGCCAGGGTGATGCCTGTCTGCTTCAGTTCCCTTACGGTGAGACATTGCTGGTCGATACGGGACCTCCTTCTCAGGGGTTGCCCAATCAACTCGGAGCGCTCACGGATTCACTCCTCTCGCTTGGTATCCGCCGCCTCGATGCGGTAGTCCTTACTCACCCCGAGGAGGATCATGCGGGCGGATTGCCGCAGCTGTTGAGTACCTTCTCCATCGGCAAGCTCATCGCCACGGGGGACACGAACGAGAGTCCCTCATTCCAAGACCTTGCGCGGACTCTCAAGTCTTGCCAACTACCCACCGAGAGACTTTTAGCGGGAGACCGGCTTGCGGGAATCAACGATGCCACCGTAACCGCTTTGCACCCAGGCGCCGATGAAATCATGCATCCCTTCGGAAGCCGCAATGAACGCTCGCTAGTTCTCCTCGTCGAACAAGCGGGTCTACAGATTCTCCTCCCAGGAGATATCTCTGGGGATGTGGAACAGGAGATCATCGAACAACATCCAAATCTGTATTGTGACATCCTCAAGGTGGCTCATCATGGGAGCCGTTTTTCATCTGCTCCCGGGTTTCTCCGGAGGGTTCATCCGGCCATCGCGGTGATTCAATGTGGCGATAACCTGTTCGGACATCCGAGCCTGGAGACTGTTCAACGTCTTGAGGAGGTGGGTGCCACGGTTCTGGCAAACCGTTACGATGGCACTATCCAACTGGCATGGAATGGAGAGCATTTATTGATGGACACCTGGAAGACGGGGAGCGGATGGCCGCGATGAAAGGATCACCCGAGGTCTACCGCCTCAATCAGTTTCTGGCTCACTGTGGGGCCGCCAGCCGCCGCAAGGCCGAGGAGCTCATCCTTGCACGTCTGGTCACCATCAACGGACAAGTGGCGGAGCATCCCAGCATCCGTGTCGATCCCAAACAGGATGTAGTTCGACTCAGGGGACGTATTCTCCACCTTGAGGAGCCGCTTACTATAATTGTTCACAAGCCTAAAGGTGTGATCTGCTCGCGTTCCGATCCCGAGGGGCGCAAGACTCTTTTTGATCTGCTTCCAAGGAAGCTGGCCAAATCCTCGTTGCAAACCGTTGGACGTCTCGACTTTGACTCGTCAGGTCTCATGATCCTGACCAACGATGGCCACCTGCACCGCCTTCTCGAACACCCCTCCACTGGCATCGAGCGCGTCTACCAAGTCAGGGTGAGGGGGGAAATGGATTTGTCGAGGATAAAGGCTCTGCTCAACGGTGTGGAGCTCGAGGAAGGCATGGGAAGGGCGCTCAGGGTAGAACTTTTACGCTTTTCGGGAGGCATCTCACGTTTTCTCATCACGCTCGAGGAGGGACGCAACCGTGAGGTCCGGCGTCTGTGCGCGGCTGTAGGACTGGAGGTGCTCGATCTTCGCAGATTGGCTTATGGACCATTCACATTGGGCTCACTTCCATCGGGAACTTGGAGGGAAACTACCCTGGAGGAGGACCGGATCCTCTTCCGGATGAGGGCCAAGGCCAAGAAGAATGCCGAGGCAAAGAAGGAAACTCCTCGGGTTCAGCCCGTCAAGACAACTATGCCATCCTCAAATCCTACAGGCAGGATACGTTCAGCGAAACTAAGACGTTGATCCGTGGTTGGTAGATTCACCAAGCAAAGCGTTTGATCTGTTCATAGACCGCCGCCTTGTTTTTGGATGAGGTGGCATTCAGGTTGAAGAAGAGGAGGCCGTTCAGGTTGCCGCCTGGATAACTGAGTGCCCAGTCAATGGCCTCCTTGATGATCTCGGGTGTTTTTATCCAAATCGGGTAGTTTTGTGGTGCTTGATCGCGCGAGCAGAAATGCAACACGCAGGGATTGGGCGCGAGGTCTGTCAAACATCCGTGGAGGTATTCTCCGCCTATCTCGCGGAAATGGAGATAAGGAGGGATGAGTCCATCGATGCCCACCGCCTTCATCTGTTTCGGATCATGCCCCCAACCTGGTGCGCAGTGTGTATGCAGCCAAACCTCGATACCAGGACGCAACCGCTTGACATGCTCCGTATATTCCCGCAGATACCGAGTCATGTTCTTGGTCTTCCATGCCTCGAATTCTTCTGCAGCCGCCTCCAGCAGGGATTGCCCGGTCTCGCGGAAGAAACGTTCCTGAGTCGCCTTGCAATAGCAACCCTCCGGCCCGGTATAACTAAGCCGTTCCAGGCCATAACTGGTCACATTGGGCGAGTCATAAAAGCTCAGCAGATCGGTCACCTCATCCAACGCCGCTTGCCAGCCTCCAGGAGAGTCATAACAATGAACCCAACTTCCGGGCAGGTTTTCCTCGGCCTCCTTGCGTGTCTGTTGTGGCAGGGCATCGGGATAACCCCGGCGGATCTTCTCCGAATTCCAGATTCCACAATTCATAAAAAGCTGAACTTCAATCCCGCGATCCGCCGCCGCCATAATCACCTCCTTGACATATTCCTTGGAGGGGTCCGCGTTGATGGCATTTGGATCTCGATAGTGCTTCAGTTTCTCATTGCGGACAGGCCAGCAATATCCATCATGCATGGGATCAAAAAAGGCATAGCTGAGCATCATCAAACTCAACATATTCATGCGGTTGGTGGCCATTTCATCCAACAGCCGCATAAAATAGTCTCGTGAGACACCCCCGGGATCATGTGCCTGGTAAGTAACACCCACCTGCCAGCCAACATACTGAATCTTCCGGCCCTCTTTCACGGAGTCCGACATGGCACGGCCATAAGGAAGCCGTGTTGGCAGGGTGGACATTGATGCGGCTGCCATAATGGAAGTCTTTGCGGCTGACGTGAGGAATTGGCGCCGTTTCATTTCAGGATACCTCACTCACTTCGGATTCCTTTGTAATAAAACCGCTCCGACAATGATCAGGCCTGTCAACATAAGACGCCCCGGCTCGCCGATATTATTGATACTCAGGATCTTTTCCATGTAACCAATGGTGAGTGTTCCTAAAAGGGTCAACAGCATCCCGCCCCGGCCCCCATTCAGATTCGTTCCGCCGATCACCACGATGGCAATGGCCGAGAGCTCATAGGTCGCGCCGGCTTCCGGATCCCCTTGTTGTTCTTGAGCGGCATGGCAGATCCCCGCCATCCCCGCGCATAAGCCGGATATTGTATAAGCCAACAGCTTGGTCCACCCCACCGGTACGCCCGAGAGACGTGCCGCCAGCTCGTTGCCGCCCACGGCGTAGAAATACCGTCCACTCCGCAGATACCGTAATGCGATCCCCAATAAGATCACCACCATAAGGAAAAGCAGGGTGATTACAGCTAGGTTGCCGCCCAGGATACGGTTATCGATGGTTCCGAAGACGGGTGGAAGATCCACGAAGGCGAAGGATCCATCGGCATGTTGGACGGCTTGGGTGATTTTCTGTCCGCCTGAGACCTGCTTGGCCAGACCTCTGGCGAAGGTCATCAGCGCGAGCGTCGCGATAAAGGGTTGCATCCCAGTGAAAGCGATCAGACTACCGGATGCAAGTCCACACAATGCCCCAACGAGCAATCCACCGGCAATCGAGAGCGGCGCTGGCCATCCCCAGTGAATAGAGAAGATGCTGAATGAAACCGCGACCAGTCCCAGTACGCTTCCAACCGAGAGATCAATCCCCGCGCTCAAAATGACCACCGTCATTCCA
>CAZORO010000429.1:0-5190 GCA_964581845.1 uncultured bacterium | reverse complement strand
TCGATGTTGCATTCACTCGAAATGTTTCTCCATCCACTGAAACACTCCCATCCACCTCCAGCTGGTCTTTTATATACGCATCCCCGTTGTCCCCGGTGATGAAATCGGGGGTGCCGGGGGAACTAGCGGTGTTAACCTTAAGGTTGAGGTTCACCACCATGTCCCCCTCCATGGTCCCAGTGAGGGTACCAGCGAATACAGCGCCCACTGACAGCAATATCAACCACATAACGGCTCCCAGCAGGCATATCATCCCTCTACGCTCAAACACATTGGCTGACATGGTATCAATGCCTCCTCGTAGTTGCATTTTTAAGCTGACCCTGAGATTATACTTCAGGGTCCCAAATTATCTGATTTACAGCATTATTTTTGAAACCGCGGGTGAATTCCATCCTACGGATAGCTTTCGTTGTAGTACTGCCTTTCCAGGTAAAGGTCCCCGTCCTCATTGATCAACGCGACCGGGGTCGACTGCGCGTTGGAGAGATAGAACTCCCCCTTATTCGGATTGGGCGTTGGCACTGGTTGGCGGGTATTCACGGAACCCTTGATGTAGAGGTCTCCCTCTGCGATATCGACAATGGCCACGGGTGTTTGACTCGCATTGAGGATGACGAACTCGGTTTTGTTGGGGTTCGGGGTTGGGATGGGGGTATTGTCTGGTTCTGGGAGCTGAGCGCCTTTGATCCGTCCACTCAAATAGAGAAATCCGAATTCATCAAAGGCGATTCCCTCGCCAAGCGCTTCATCCTTGATTTCAAACCGACTGATGCCTGGAGTGGCAGTGGCAAGCGCGTTGTAGACATTAATGCGCCCCCAGGCAGTTAAATCGTCCCATATCTCCCATAGAAGATCATCCGCCGATGCTTGGATCAAGCTTTGGATCTCTGCTGCAGTGAGATTTGGATTCTGTGAGAGTAATAATGCCGCAAGACCAGAGACTTGAGGAGCTGAGGACGATGTCCCCCATGCATTCATGGTATAATCGAGATTTGGAAAGTCATTTTGTCCATTGGTATTTATTCCATATGGACCGAGAATATCCGTCGTCACCAATGTATCCCATGTACCGTTATTAAGGTCGTATCCGTTACTTGGCGCTACCACATCCAATTGCTCCCCTGAATTACTATACCACCAGCTGCTATCATTTTTGTTACTTGCTCCGACCGCAATGACGTTATCACTTGATGAGGGATACGGGATCGACCAGACAGCATCATTTCCAGCGCAGAAGACACAAACGCACCCTTTTCCACATCGTCCTATAGTCCTTGCATATTTTAGAGCCGATGAGATATATGCATCGTATTCATTTTGTATCGTCCAACTCATATTCAACACATCAGCTCCATTATTTACTGCGTACCTAATGGCTTGCTCAAGGAGGGTATTATCTTGTGATAGATTACCTGTTGCATCGGTAACTTTCACTGGCATCAATTTGCATTCCCACGCTACCCCCGCGACTCCAATGCCATTGTCAGTCCTTGCTGCAGCTAATCCGGCTACCGCCGTACCATGTCCGCATTGATCGTCTGGTGGATTATTTGTAGGATCCACAAAATCCCATCCATTCAGGTCATCAGTGAAACCATTTCCGTCGTCATCAATTCCATTTCCAGGAGTTTCACTTGGGTTGATCCAGATATTCTGTGTTAAGTCGGGGTGGTTCATATCGATGCCGGAATCGATAATTGCGATGACTACATTATTCATACCTGTTTGAAGACTCCACCCTTCCGGTGCATCAATATCCGCATCCTCATATCCTCCCGGTGGGTCTTGTCCTGTATTATTCAGGTGCCATTGCCAGCCATATAACGGATCATTAGGGGGTATCGAACCTAAGGACCCACCTCCACTTATTGGCACTGCAAACTCTACCTTTCCACTTTCAAAAAAAAGATTCGCCGCCTTGAATATGTCCCGGATATCTTTTACTCCACGTGGTCTGAGCCGATAGGTCCAGCCAGTTTGGAGGGAACCAGGTTGTATGATTTCGACATTCGAATTCTCGATGAAATCCAGAATTTCTTGATTACTTAGAGATGGAAGGAAAAGTGCACCAAATGCGTTGGTATAATAAATGCTTCCTAGTGCTACCTCCTCAATAAAAGCTGGAAACTTGACAACGGGATCTTCATTCAAAATATCAAATAAGCCTGCCAGCTCAGCCCATTCAATTGAGCGTGAAAGACCAATTCTCCACTTTCCATCAGTTGCATCAGGGTATGTCCGCTCAAAGGCTGAAAGTTCGGGATGTCTGTCAAGGAAGGCCTGTCTTTCAGATGAATCAACACCCTCCTCGAAAATGACGCTAATCCTAGTTCTGGAAGGATGAACATACCTCTTCTTTCCATTGCTATAGTAATATAGCTCTAGATCAACAGGGGTAAATGTCGGTGTCCTTGTTGGAGTGACTGTACTCGTCGGGCGGGGCGTTTTGGTGGGTGTGTCAAAAACAGTTTCTTCAGTAGCGGTTGGCGTTTCTGCCGGGAAGAACACCGTCGGTGTTGGCGTATCAAACTCAGTCTCTTCTGTGGGTGTCAATGTAAAAGTACTAGTGTCAGTGAGGGTGCAAGTAAAAGTGGGTGTTGGAGTATTGAAATCAGTTTCCTGCCAGGATTGGCCCACTTGCAGCATTTCCGTAACTGAGAATCCACTCGTAGACCAATCCTCCAGAAGGAGAATCAAATCCTTGGCATTAATGACATGATCGCCATTTTGGTCCACGATCTTCGTATCCTTTGCCGCCGCTGGGGAACTGCCCGGAGAAGCTATATAAACAGCTGAGAGGACAATCACCCCAAGCGCGAGAAGAAAGAACAACCGAAGGATGCCTTGGCTGGATGCCCTTTGCGTGGTGGACTGGACCATTTCCTGTCACCTCGATTCCTGAGCATGTTGTCACGGGTTAGCCTTAAAAGGCGGGGCAAGAGAATGAATCAAAAAAACAGGAAAATCGGTAATCCAAATATAGTTTATGACTAACCCAACCAAGTAGCATCTTATATTGAGGAGATTGGGCTGTCAAGTGTTTGTTTTGAAAGGGGATTCCCTCACTCCTCATACCGGTACCCCACCCCTCGTCTTCACCCGCCGGATTTTCGCCCCCAAACCGGCCAATTTCTCCTCAATCCGCTCATAGCCACGGTCCAGGTGGTACACCCGCAGCACATCAGTCACCCCCTGAGCCACCAAACCAGAGATCACCAAGGCGGCGGAGGCACGCAGATCGCTCGCCATAACTGGAGAACCAGACAGGTGCTTAACCCCTCGCACCGTAGCGATATTCCCATTGATGGAGATGTCCGCTCCCATCCGGTTCAGTTCGCTGACATGCATGAAACGATTCTCAAAAATGGTCTCCTTGACAATGCTGGTGCCCTCAGCCAGGCACAAAAGGGCCATCATTTGGGCTTGAAGATCGGTCGGGAAACCAGGATAGGGAAGAGTCACCAGCTCCTTGATGGGCTGGATGGGTCCTTCACGGCGAACTGTGATCGTGTCGGTCTCTCCTTGGCTTTCAACGACCAAGTCGGCTCCAGCCCGGCGGAGGTCCGCAAGGAATGCAGTTAAATCCTTACCACGGCAACCGCCAACCGAAACCGTTCCACCACTCAAAGCCCCAGCGGCAAGGTATGTTCCTGCTTCGATCCGATCAGGAATCACATGGTACCGATCGAGGTGGAGCCGGTCGACACCCTGAATGTGAATAGTTGAGGTCCCATGCCCCTCGATTTTGGCGCCTCCGGCTATGAGAAAGCCGGCTAGGTCGGCCACTTCCGGCTCTCGCGCGGCATTCTCAATCACCGACTCGCCAGGAGCGAGCACTGCCGCGCAGAGGGCATTCTCGGTCGCCCCTACACTGGGAAGTTCTAGGTAAACTTGACCGCCACGCAGAGATGAGGCATCCGCCACCACATAGCCATGCTCGACCACCAAGCTCACCCCCAGGCTCTCCAGCGCCTTGAGGTGGATGTTGACCGGGCGCGCCCCGATGGCGCAGCCCCCCGGCATGGAGACCCGCGCACGCCGGTGCTTGCCGATCAATGGCCCCAAGACAAAAAACGAGGCCCGCATCTTCCGCACCAGGTCATAAGGCGCCTCCGGCCAACGGAAGCGGGTCGGGTCAATCTCCAGGGTCCTTTCGCCAGGCTGGTAACAGGTTTCCATCCCCATGCTACACAGGAGACGCTCCATGCCCTGGATGTCGGCCAAGTCCGGGATATTCTCCAGAACGAGCGGCGAGTCGAACAAAATCGACGCGGCCATCAAAGGCAGGACCGCGTTCTTGGCACCACTGATCCTTACCTCCCCTTGCAGTGGCGGGCTTTTCTCTACTTGTATCGAATCCATAGTGGCCTCAGCATAGCATTCCCAGTGCTTGTTTTCATGGGTGACAGCATGCCTCCCACACTCGATCTCTTCGCCATGGTCTCTGGCCTTCTTGGGGGACTCGCTTTCCTCCTATATGGCATGGAGCGGATGGCTGACTCCTTGAAACAGGTCACGGGCGACCGGATGCGGCGTGTCCTGTTGAGATTGACGGGCACGCGCTTGAGCGGTCTTTTCACGGGGGCGGTGGTCACCGCCATCATCCAGTCCAGCTCGGTCACCACAGTCCTGGTGGTTGGTTTTGTTTCCGCCGGGATAATGAGCCTGTCCCAGTCACTCGGAATCATCCTGGGCGCGGATATCGGCACCACGGTCACCGCGCAGATCATCGCCTTCAATGTGACACATTATGGCCTCCTGCTGGTGGCGGCTGGATTCGGACTGACCTTCCTGGTTCGGCGTCATGGCTTGAGGCTTTATGGCGCGCTGCTGATGGGAATTGGCATGGTGTTCTATGGCATGAGCCTGATGAGCGAGGCGATGAGTCCCCTGCGCGTCCATCCCTTCTTCATCCAACTCATGGAGATGATCCAGAATCCCCTGTTGGCGGTGGCGATGGGGGCCGTGTTCACCGCGTTGGTTCAAGCCAGCGCTGCAACGATTGGATTGACTATCGTGCTGGCTTCACAGGGTCTCATCACTTTGGAGACAGGAATCGCCCTTTCACTGGGGGCTAACATCGGCACCTGTGTCACCGCTGGAATCGCGGCCATCGGCAAACCACGTCCAGCAATTCAGGCCGCCCTCGCGCATGTCCTGTTCAAGATTTTGGGCTCCGCCATTGTG
>CAZORO010000428.1:0-5193 GCA_964581845.1 uncultured bacterium | reverse complement strand
TGACTTTTTCAAGGGTTAATGTGTTTCCAATCCCACCCGAGAAAGCCCTCGTGTCATAGGCAATCCATTTGCAGTCGGGAGACCAGTTGAGGTTGTTGTCGAGCGAGTGATTCTCGTCGGTGGCGGAAGTGAGTTGAATCTCCGCCTCATAGGAGAGGGCGGTCGGTACGCCCACTATACCAAGGAAAAGTACTGCGAAACATATCACAAAAAGCTTTCTCATTTTTTTCTCCTTCATTTGAATTCTAACACACAGAAAAAAATACATAACTCTGTAAAACAACGGTGTAACCTCCGCATCACTAGCTTGTGAAAACTTTTTTTTCTTTTCCCAAACGGCTTTTCATAGCGGATGGAACACCGCACCACCCTACGTTTCAAGGAGGGCCCCTTGTTTGACTCCCAGACTGTTTAGGGGATATCTGTATTGCGAGCGCGGAACTCGTGCCTCGGCCTTTCAGTGAGGAGGATTCCTTATTCCATGCGGATCCCTTTGAGTGCCCTGACACGCACCCTACACTTGTTTGTGAGGCCTCTACATAGTAGGCATTGCTGCGGACTATGAGGAGCTTGTCAAACACGCGCTGACGTGCCCGGTCCTTGTTCATCCCACCTCCACCGGCCGGCTTGGCCATTCTCGGAGGAGTGTCTCTCAGCGATCTGCGTACTCGTGGATCGTTGCCCTGACACTTCTCCCCAACAGTCAAAAATGCTTAAACTGAAAAAAAACAAGAACTCCGGCGCGATCTTCAAAGGAACTGCTACGGCTAGCCCATCAGGCCATTCGCACCTTCCGCGGCGGGAATGCAGCACTCGTGCATAGATGTTGGACCCGCACCACCCCAGTAATCTAGATCCTTCATACCAGATGTCAAGCACAATTCACTTTCCCCACTGATCCGGGAGGGGCAACAAATTGGTAGTATCAAAACATACCCGTGTCAGGGGGAGGAGACCATGCTTACCCCTCCCACTATTCACTATCTCAATCAAAATGGATAACGTGCCCCCTGATTGTTGGGGCCGGCTACCAGTGAGTGGCCTGATTTCACCGGAGAGGATTCGGACGTGCACTATCAATGGCAACGGTGAGCGAATCAATTTACCCATATTTTCCCCTCGGGTTTCACATATCTCGCAAGAGCTCTGGCCAGTTTGGTTTGCTGAACCTTTTGCGGTCAAGCGAGGAGCGCATGCATCGGCGTGAGCTTTATGCTATCCGTGTACTCGCGGAAAGGATCAACGATGTTCAGAAGGAAATGCCAGTCTCGGGCGGCCAACTAGTCGCACTCAGTCTGATCATCGATATCCTTCGTTACTTCATGGACCGGTATTGTTTCGAGGAATTTCCTGGATCGTTGAATGAAGGGTTGGAGTGGGTTGGGAGCTCGCATGGTCCTGAGATCGCGGATAGACCTATTCCCGCCTTCGTTGATCATTTTCCCCCTTGGTCAGTTGAGACTCAGCAAATAACAGGTGAGGAATTCCTGCTGGGAAAGACCTCTCGTGGTGATTCGAACCGGCTCTTGGTCATTCGAGAGTTGGTTCTCCTTTCCATGATCCTGGAAAACCCGGCTGCCAAACCTTTCCAGGTTCTTTTTGACGACACGGATCTCCGTAAACAGGTTCCCTATGAAGACCTTATCGAAGCCTTGGAACTATACTTTGATTCGCTACCAGACTCGCTCGAACTGGGGATGCCCTTATTCGAGGCGTTACGTACACCGGCGCGCACCCATCCCAACTCCCTTCAAGGGCAGCTCGATTTCATCCTCGAAAAATGGGCGGCTCATCTGCCTGAGTTTCTCCGTACCCGTCTCGTCATCAGCCGGGATCTGTTGCGTGAGGAGACCAAACCCCGCGGATTCGGAGGAGGACCAGCGCCAGTACTGACCTTTGGACATCCCTTGGGAGCGAAGGGTGACATCTTCCCTGAATACGAAAAGTTCACGCCAGACATGGACTGGATGTCCAATGTGGTTCTTATAGCCAAGTCCGTGTATGTCTGGCTGGATCAACTCTCCAGAGAATATGGAGAACGGATTACCCGCCTGGATCAGATTCCAGACCAGGAACTGGATCGTTTAGCGGCGTGGGGATTCACGGGCCTTTGGTTGATCGGAGTCTGGGAACGGTCCTCGGCCTCACAAAGGATTAAGCAGATTCGAGGAAACCCAGAGGCTGCTGCCTCGGCGTATTCCCTCCACGATTATGTCATTGCGAACGATTTAGGAGGCGAACAGGCTTACAGGAATCTGAAGGAACGAGCTTGGAAACGTGGTATCCGATTGGCCAGTGACATGGTTCCCAACCACATGGGACTGGACTCACGCTGGGTGATGGAGCATCCACACTGGTTTGTGCAGCTGGAATACCCTCCCTTCCCCAGTTATACCTTCACTGGTCCAGACCTGTCCCGTGATTGGCGGGTGAGTTTGCGCATTGAGGATGGCTATTGGGACCACCGTGATGCTGCCGTGGTCTTTCAGCGTGTGGACAACTGGTCCGGGGATGTGCGCTACATCTACCATGGCAATGATGGCACCCATATGCCCTGGAATGATACCGCGCAGTTGAATTACCTGCTCCCGGAAGTCCGCGAGGCGGTCATTCAGACCATCCTGCATGTGGCGCGGATGTTCCCCGTTATACGTTTCGATGCCGCCATGACCCTGACCAAACGGCATTTTCAACGCCTTTGGTTTCCGCCGCCGGGACAAGGTGGGGATATCCCCTCACGCACCGAACACACGATCTCGCGGGAGGAGTTCAACAACCGGATGCCCGAGGAGTTCTGGCGTCAGGTGGTGGACCGGATCGCTGTGGAGGCTCCAGACACCCTCTTGCTGGCTGAGGCTTTCTGGCTCATGGAGGGTTATTTTGTCCGTACGCTGGGGATGCACCGGGTCTACAACAGCGCGTTTATGAACATGCTCAAGAACGAGGAAAACGCCAATTACCGTTCCACCGTGAAGAATGTCCTTGAGTTTAGCCCGGAGGTTCTCCGCCGGTTTGTGAACTTCATGAACAACCCGGATGAGAAAACCGCAGTCGAGCAGTTTGGTAAGGGTGACAAGTATTTTGGGATCTGTCTCTTGATGGTGACCATGCCGGGTCTTCCGATGATCGGTCATGGCCAGATTGAGGGTTTCGCGGAGAAATATGGAATGGAATACAGGCGTGCTTATTGGGATGAGACGGTGGATATGGATCTGGTCCGCCGTCATGAAGCCGCCATCTTCCCCCTCATGCGCAAGCGTTATCTTTTCAGTGGCGTAGAGAACTTCGCGTTCTATGACTTCTGCACTCCAGAGGGACATGTGAATGAGGACGTCTTCGCCTTCTCGAACCGGGCGGGCCGGGAGCGGGCAGTCATCCTTTACAACAATCGCCTGACGACTACCTCCGGGTGGATCCGTGTATCAGCTCCGATCAACGAGGGACGTCAGGATGAGGTCAATCTGGCCACCCGGACTCTCGGGCAGGCTCTGGATCTGCGTCCTGCCCCAGACGTCTTTTACCTGTTCAAAGACTATAAGGATGGTTTGGAGTTCATTCGTTCTGGACAGCAAATTTGTGAAGATGGACTTTTTGTCCAACTTCACGGTTACCAGTATCACGCCTTCCTCGATTTCCGTGAGATCAGGGATGAGGATGGGACATGGGCTGCCTTTGCGGCTTCCCTGTCCGGGCAAGGAGTCCGGGAGATCGAGATAGCTTACAAGGAATACCTGCTCGCGGACATTCTTGAGCCCTTCAAACGGATCCTAAGGATAACTTTTGCTTGTAGCTCCTCTACTGTGAGTCCGGATGTCCAGGAAGCAAGGTGGGGGGACTTGGAAGAACCTTTACAGGATCTTCAAATGTCAGCTGAGATTCGTGGTTTGACCCCTGTCGACCTGGACACAGTAGTTGAGGGGATACGTGAGGATGTGTCCATCTTGCGTGTTTTCATGGAATCCATTGAGAAGGTGCTTCTCCCGGATGGACGGACTTTTCTTGAGATCTTATCAGAGCAAAAGAAAACCGCTGAAGAGATCCCCAGGTTAGTGGTGGCATGGGCTGTTTTACGGCACCTGCAAGCTTTCTTTGACTCCAGTAAGCAAGAGGAAACAGGCACCCTCTGGATGAGTGAATGGTTCCTTGACCGGATCGCCGCTCGCGAAGCGCTATCACCAGACAGAGATCCAGCCAATCTACAGGTAGCCTGTCGGCTTCTCCAAACGCTTTGTTCTCATCCACAGGCCTTGTTTGCCGATACTCACGAACATCTCCATGACTCCCTGACCGAATTGTTCAGCGAGTGGTCATCTATGGAATTCCTATTAATCCATGAATACGATAAAATCCTATGGATCAATAAAGAACGGCTTGAGTCTCTAATGATTCATCTGCTTGCGGTTGGATTTGTCGTTTGCTCCACTTGTGGAGAGAAGACACCCTTCCTCACGGCTCATCTTCTTAAACAGGGCTGTCAGGTTGTGATGGATATTCTGAAAACAGCTGAAGAGGCCTCTTACCAAGTCTCCCAGATGCTCTGGTTGTTTGATTAAAAAAAATTTGGAGGTACCCAATGAGCGTGCGCGGTTGCATCATTTTTCTGGCAGGAATGCTTTTCATCGGTGGGAGTGCTTTAGCGGGACAAGAAGGCTCAATTTCAGTCCTTAGTCCAAATCTGAAGGCAATTGCTAATCAACAGAGTTCAGAAACAATTGCAGTTTCCGTGATGGTCTCAGGAGAAGTAGATCTGAGTAACCTCCTCCAAGACTCTTCCCGCCATAGTGTGGATGGGATCCGTTGGATTCGAGGGAAAGTCCGTGGGAAGGATCTGGAGAAGCTGGCCTCTCTTCAGGGTGTTGCCGCAGTGCTTGATGGGGGGCCCCATAAGCCTCCTGTGACGCCTGATCCAGATCTCCCACAAAAATACACATCATTCAAGAGCAATAAAGACCGCATGAATGCGCTTAAGTCCGCCCCGGCATACACTTCAAAAGGACTTAAAGTGGGTAAAGTTTCCAAAACGAAGACTGAAAAGGGATGGTTCTTGAAGGATGTCCTTGGGCTTCAACAGGCTTGGGATCATGGCTCTCGGGGTGAGGGGGTGAAGGTGGCTGTCATCGATACTGGTGTCGACTTCGCTCACCCGGACCTTTATGGCAAACAAGCCAGAGTGGAGGATGCCACCTCACCTTA
>CAZORO010000427.1:0-5193 GCA_964581845.1 uncultured bacterium | reverse complement strand
AGCGGGAATCTCCGCCACATCAGTAGGGCGTTCACATTTGCGCAGACACATATTGTCATGGGTGGGATTCGAGCAGGAATGACAATTCAAACAGGGTGCCTTCACCTCAGCATGGAGATCATCAGCGGTATACCCACTCAGAGGAAACATAAGAAGAATATGTATTGCAAGAAGCATTGAAAGACAGAATTTGAAAAGACACATCTCATTAACCTTCCAACTCGGTTAGAATTTTTGAGCAATGACTGCTACGAGGCAGAATTGGGAAAATCGTGACGGCAGCACGATAAACCAGCATCAATGCGGCAACCATCCCCACCGTGAAAAAGATCTCTCCAAAGCTGGGGAAATAGGTCTTCTGGGCGAAGGGGGGTTGGTAAGCCACCAGGAACACATTGATCCGGTTCAAGGCGACGCCGAAAACCACCAGTCCCGAGGATGCTAGAAGAAGGTTTGGAGAGTCTCTGACACGATCCGAAAGTAGCATTCCCATCGGGAGGAAACCTCCCAGGACAATTTCCGCCAGGAACATCCAGGCTTCAACCGAGCCATCAAAAAGATAAAAATAGGCATCCCGGATGAGCAGATCTGTAAATTTGGCGATCATATAAATGCCCAGGGTCAGGATGACCAACCGCGCCAGGGGTGAAAGCACATGCATTTCGGGTTTTCTCCCGAAGCTCTTTGAAGCCAATAAAGACTCAAAAATGACCATTGGATAACCGACCGCGATGGCTGAAAGAAGAAATAGGAACGGAAGAACGGGAGTATACCACAGCGGATGCATTTTGTAGGGGGCGATCAGGAGAAGTCCACCCAGGGAGCTTTGGTGCATGCAAGAAAGCACTACACCAGCGATGATAAAAAGGAACATGACCTTGGAGAGAGTGCGGTCCAAAAAACGCAACAAGGAGTCAATCGGTTTGTTAAGTACGGCCAGCTTACCCGGCAGATTAACTTTCCCGATAAATCTTTCACAGACAACCGGCAGGAACTCGATGTAAAGCACGTTGAGATAGATTACCACGCACATGCCAACCTCGAAGAGCACTGAGTTCCCCTGCCACATCGAGGGCATGAGAGGGTGCCACATGTTATAGTAACGGCCCAGGTCGACAGTCAATCCAAGCGCCACAAATGTGTAACCCAGCATGGCGGTAAGAAGCGCGGGACGTACCAGCACCTCATAGCGGTGACGGTGGAAGATATGTGTGAGCGCCGCCGCGGTGGTGAAGCCACCCGCGGCCAAAGCCACTCCGGTGGCCACATCCAAAGCGATCCAGATACCCCAAGGATGTTCCTGGTCCAGATTAGTAACCGCCGACAGACCGAAAATAAACCGGTAGATCGCGATGCCCACCGCGATTAAGGTCAACGCAAATAGAAAATACACACCGGGTGTCCAGAACTCGTTGTGAGCCGGCGCTGCCTGGACTGGTTTATGCACGGGGATCCTTCTCCTCAGCGTGGGAGTTTTCAGTGCAACCGTCAACTCCGCTTTCGTCATTCCGATAGGCCCACATCATCGCCCCGAGGAGACCATACAAAGTGAGAGGTGGTAACCCTAATTTGAAAATCGAGTGTTGGATCGGTTCAGTCAAAGAGGGCATCGTTTCAGTACCCAATTTCAAGAATCCAAGATCCTCGAACTTGCGTGATGCCAAGTACATCCAGGAGGTGCCACCAACTTCATGCTCTCCATAAATATGATCGATATATCTTTGAGGTTGCGACTTGATCCTCTCTCGCGCCCGTTCAATGAGCTCGGATCTTTTACCGAAGGTAAGCGCCATCATTGGGCACATTTCCGCGCATGCTGGGATTTTATTATCTTTTGTCACACGTTCGTGGCAAAAGGTGCACTTCATTACGCGTGGAGTAAGGGGATTGTCATATTCATAGGTGGGGACTTGGAAAGGGCAAGCAACCATACAATAGCGGCAACCGATGCACTTCCCGGCATCATAAGTGACCGTTCCATCTGGATTTAACTGAAGTGCTCCCACCAGACAGGCCGAAACACAAGCAGGATGGAGACAGTGCATACACTGAGTCTTAATGTAAATGGGCCTTCTTGGATCATCCGGATTGGAGGAACGATTGACCACAGTAAAAGACTTATCTGTCATCCGCCGGTTTCTGTCGAAAACGGTAGAATCCTCAAAGGCTTCAACCGGTTGTCCAGTCAGGTGGTTGGCCTGGTCACAGGCATATTCGCATTTCCTACAACCGATGCATTCGGTTGTATCGACTAACATGGCATACCCATCCGAAGGGGGGACATTCTCCTTCACGTTTGCAGCGGAGGCTGAGCCCGCTAAGGAAGCAGATGCGCTCACCGCCAAGAAATTGAAAAAATCGCGCCTATTAAGCTTCATGCACTTCACCTCCGCCGGTGTTTCCAATCGTCCCATATCAAACCCGCTGCCTACGCATCATTTGCATAAAGGCAGATTTTATTGTTTATGCTTCTCCGTGCTGGGCATCCTGACCATGAAGACAAGAAGCGTGGGCCCCTCCGCATTCTCCAATGGTGGTTACATTAACGACAGGGTGTGTCTCCTCATATACATAAAGCTCGTGCTCCCTACTTTCGGAGGGAATCGGCAGCACAAACAGTGCCACACGATGGAGAAATAAAAACAACGCCACCAATCCCACTGTAATCGCGATCTCCGAAAAACTGGGGATGTAACGTTCGGTCGCGAAGGGTGAGCGGTAAGCCGTGATGAAAACGTTGATGCGGTTGATAAAAACACCAAAAACCACCAACCCTGAGGCCACACCCAGCCAACGCGGGGAGCTACGTACACGGTGTGACACCAGCATGCCGAAGGGAACAAAGATCCCAAAAATAACCTCCACTAGAAAGAACAGGGATTCGGGACTTCCATCCCACATGTAAACATGAGCCTCGCGGATCAACAGGTCACTCACTTTGGCGATGGCATATAGGCCGAGAAAAATGAGAACATAGACACTCAGCGGGTCGAGGATATCCATCTGGTATCTGCGGCGGTAGCCCCAGGACACGGCCAGCGATTCACAAATGACCACCGCGAAGCCAACCGCGAATACGGACATCAGGAAAAGAGCTGGTAACATGGGTGTGTACCAGAGAGGGTGCATCTTGTAACGCGCCACGAGCATGAGTGAACCAAGAGAGGAATGGTGCATACAGGAAAGCACCACTCCCAGCACCAGGAAGATGGAAAGGATGGGATTAATGGCTTTCTGAATCCAACGCAACAAGATATCGATGGGTCGGTTCAGAACAGCGAGGGAACCTGGTAGATGTACCTTACCGATAAAGTGTTCACACACGATGGGGACAAACTCGATGTACATGATGGTGAGGTAGCTCATGATACAAATGGCCACTTCGAACAGTGCCGAATCGCCCTGCCACATGGTTGGCCAGGCGGGGTGCCAGATGTTGTAATACCGTCCAATGTCGATGAACAGGCTCAGGGCGCCGAAGGTGTAGCCTAACAGGCCAACCAAAAGAGCGGGACGCACCACCGCCTCGAACCGTTTACGGTTAAAGATGTGGACCAGCGCAGCGGTAGTAAAACCGCTGGTTGCCAGAGCCACTACAGCGGCAACATTAGCCGCTTTCCAGATTCCCCAAGGATAACTGTTGGTCAAGTTGGTGACTGCCCCCAGACCCTCAAAGAAGCGGACCAGACAGAACACAAATCCCACGGCGGTCAGGCCAAGAAGGGTATAAACATAAGGGGTCCAGAAATGACTACGAATTGGTGCTGCCCTAACTTCTGTCGGCATGACGGATTCCTTCCGGCTGATCAACGTGGCTTTTCGCGGTATCCCTACCTTTAATGGCCCACATGGATGCTGTGAGCATACCGTATAGCATTATAGGAGGAACCCCATACTTGAAGACACTGTGTTGAATGGGTTCGGTTGTTGAAGGGATAGTTTTTTCATCGAAGGAAAGGAAACCAAGGTCCTCGAACTCACGGCCAGCCAGGTAAAGCCAAGCTGTTCCTCCCACCTCGCTCTCCCCATAGACATGATGAATGTAACGATCGGGTGCCGCCTCGATTTTTTTATGAGCCAACTCCAAGAGCGCGGATCTCTTCCCAAAGCTTAGGCACATCGGCGGGCATATCTCCGCGCAGGCCGGAAGCTTCCCTTCCTTAGTTCTCCGCTCGAAGCAGAAGTCACATTTACGGACCTCGGGTGTGAGCGGATTCATGTACTCGTAGGTTGGAACCTCAAAGGGGCAAGCCACCATGCAATAACGGCAGCCGATACACTTCCAGGCGTCATAAGTAACAGATCCATCTGTATTCAATACCAGAGAACCCACCAGGCAGGCCGAGACACAGGCGGGATCGACACAGTGCATACACTGGATCTTCACAAAGGTAGGATTCTCGTTGTCTTCGGTATTGGGAATACGGTTGACTACGGTATAGGCATTATTGGTCATGCGCCGGTCACTATCAAAGGCGGTCTTGTCTTCAAAAAATTCGGGTGGTTTTCCGGTCAAGCCATGGGATTGGTCACAAGCGTATTCGCATTTCCGGCATCCAATGCATTCGGTGGTGTCCACCAGCATTCCAATTGCATCGGGATTTGCTGGAGTGTCATGATCTGTGGCCAATGCTGGCCCACCTGAGAGCGCAGTGGCGGCACCCGCCGCAAGAATCTGGAAAAAGCCTCTGCGATCAAGATTCATCTTATTGACTCCTTTGCCGCCCATTGTCCATTGTGGTACGACAACTTTATCTTACCCCGGCAGAGAGGGGTTATTCAAGGTTTCAACCGCAAGGATACCAGATTACCTCTTTCTTGAGCGGTCAGTTAAGGTTGCTTTTTGAATTGCACTGTGGTGATGGAACCACCTGGCAACTTGATGCTGACTGGCAAGCCTTCACTGCCAGGTTGAATATCTATTGGGAGGACTTTATTGGGTTCCTCAAAAGTGTTGTGATCATGAACATCTCCACCGCCAAGGACACGCAGCCTGGAGACCCTCCAACCCTGTGATTGAAGGATGCCAAGGGATATCTCAAAGGTATTCTTCAGATCCAGGTTGATTAATGAAACAAAAGCATCCTCTCCTCCGGATGAGATTGTCGCCGAGACCGAGATGGCATCCCGTTCTCTGCCATCGGGGAGTTTGATCCGTGCCACATTCGCGGATATGGCGGGAATCAGGGAAGC
>CAZORO010000426.1:0-5205 GCA_964581845.1 uncultured bacterium | reverse complement strand
CCACACACGATGGTCACATCGGTAAGGGTCAAACGTGGGATGGGAACTCCCTCTTGGAGCATCTTCTCGATGACTTTCTGGCTGTAGAGATTCCGTTGGAGGAGTTGGTAACCCTCGCGGATTTTATGGAGCGCGCTCAGCGTTTCTTTCTGAAAGGACTTGTAACCCTCCGCTCCCACACGGGAATCCTCGATCGTGATGGAACGAAAAGCTCGATCCTCTTCATCCAAATCAGTCCGGGCGGCGCGCCAGAATGGAAAAGGATTGGCATCAAACTTCAGATAAGAAGCAAGATCGGTGACCACCAGTGTCTCCGAGGTAGTTCCCGCCACCGCGATAAGTAAACGCGGCATTCCATTGCGGACTGGATAGAGGGCTTCGGCGCTGGCGATTCCACGGATGGAGATTTCGCTGCCTTGAATGGAAACCCAGTTCTTCTCTTTGATGATGCTTGGCGCCACCTTGGTGAAAATAAAATGGGGATGACGCGGCAGATTGAGATTCTGACTGAGAGTGGGGAACCGGCGAGGAAAACGAAGACAGCTCCCATCCGTGCGTGTCGCCTCGATGATGAACTGACCACTTGCGGTGAGGATACCAGCATTGCCACACTGGACATCGACTCCATCCTCTTTGGCTGAAATCATCTCCTGGGTGCCATCCTCGCGCGAGGTGATCCAAAGGGTGGCCCCATTCATCAACCGCCAACGATTGTAAGCTACCGGGGTATACCGCCCCTCGATCGAGGCAGTCATCTCCTTAACCTTGGCGGGGACAACATCAAGCCTGGCAGGGACAGCGGCCACTTCGGCCATGACAAGCCCCCCAAAGAGAAATAGGATGGACAATGTGGCGTATCTGAGAATATTTATCATCTATCACACTCCGCGAATGCAATTAGCGTTCATCTTCTCCCGCACTCCGGCTCTCTCTATAAATAACCATTTTCAAGGTACCACTGATGAGCTTCCTCAACCGCGGCCTCCAGCGGTGTCTGGGGCAACCCCAGCTCCCGGACCGCCTTGCTGGAATCCGCGTAAATAGTCCGCATGGACATCAGTACCTGGTTGGCATCAACAGGAAGCGATAGCCCAGTCAACCTACGGATCACTCCCACACCCAGCGAGGTCATTCTGAGTACCGAACCGGGGATGGGAAAACGCGGCACTGGTTTTCCGAGCACCATGCACACTAGGGAGAACACCTCCCGGTAAGTAAGATTCCGGTGGCCGAGGATATAACGCTCTCCCAATCTTCCCTTCTCCAACGCGGTCAGGTGTCCTTCTACCACATCCCGGACCGCAATGAAATTCGATCCGCCATCTGGATAGAATTGGAGTCTTCCCCGCGCGGCCTGGAGGACCATGGCTCCAGCATTGCGGTTCACATCGCGCGGTCCGAACATGGTGGCGGGGTTGAGAATCACCACCCAAAGCCCTTGATCCATCGCCCTGTGTACTTCCAACTCACCCAGGCGCTTGCTGTGACCATAAGGGAACTCCCCAGGCTCCAAGTTGAATTCACTTTCCTCGGTAAGCGATTCCTGGTTCCGTGAAACTCCCATGGCGCTTAATGAACTGGTGTACACTAAGCGTGGGATATCAGCCCGGAGCGCGGCCTGGCAGACATTCCGGGTGCCGCCGACATTGACTGTGTAGAGTTCATCCGGAAAATGGTGATACTGGATCTGCCCCGCGATATGGAAGACGCAGTCACAGCCCTCCATGGCCTGTGCGAGGGTATCCACATCCCCTGTGACATCCCCCAAAACCTCTTCATAGCAAAGGCCCACAAGCGCATTTTTTGAGGATCCCTTCCGGCGAAGGATTCGGACTTCGTCACCTCTTCCCAACAAGGCCGCAACCAGGTTGGCTCCCAGAAATCCAGTGGCACCGGTCACGAAAAATTTCATGGTTCTAGAAGTGGTAGGTGGCACAACCCACCTGGAAGCCGGAACCCCATGCAAGGATCAATCCCACCTCACCAGAAGATGGGATGCCTGAAGATAGAACGTGTTGTAATGCAAAAGGAAGTGAACAGGAGAGGAGATCACCTTCTTGATTAGGACACACCATCAACCGGTTGATAGGCACCTCAAGGGTTCTGTTGATCTGAGCCACTAAGCCGGAGTTTCCTTGAGGCATAATAATCCAACGAATCGAATCAAGATCAAGCCCCTCCTGGACTAGACAGTCTTCCACAACGCTCCGTATCCCTGGAATCCCAGTGTCCCACGACATAGAGGGTTTCCTGATCTCAAGAATCGTCTTGCCATTCCGGTTGGTGGAGTATGCGGTCAGATCTTTCGCCGGGTCTGCTAGGCATGCAAATGAGAAAGACCCAAATCCAGGGCCACTCTTCATCCCCTTCGAGAGCAGAACAGCCGCGCCTGCCTCAGCTACTCCACGCGGAGAAGTTCCGGGCAGACCCCGGTTGTTCTCGATCTCGGCGGCGGTAACCAGAACATTCATAAGAACTCCCGCCACCATCATTTGCGAGGCCACTTGGCAGGCATTCAGAAATCCAAGGCCTCCATTGAGGATGTCGAAGGTAAATGTGCGTCTCTCTTCAAGAGGACGGATCCCGGCATTGATACCCAGGTTCCCGGCGATGATCGAGGCCAGCGCCGGCTCCGAGAGATATTCATTACGATACACACCCGTGTGAATGACCAGATCGATCTCTTGTTTCGGGATTGCAGAAGCCTCGATACAGCTGGTGGCAGCCTGACATGCCATGGATACCGCATTGGGTTCGGTGGAGGGATTCGCGGCCACAGTTCCCAGACCGGCGATGCGGACTCGTGGGTTACAGACCGAACGGTGAAAGAGTGGGGGGACTGTGGATTCCCGCCTACGCGGGCTCGACAGTTCAGGTGGGTATAACGCTCCGGATGAGAATGAAGATTCTGGTTGAAGAGATGAGCCCTGAGCAAGGGAACGGAAGCGGTCTGGGAGGTCATCAAAAGTATACAGCGCTGTTCCGATCACCTGGCCGGAGCCGGTGATGCCAAACACCACCTTATCACCTGAATGAATACGGCCTTTCCTGAGATGGTCATAGATCGCAACAAAGTGGCTGGTGGAGGCAGTATTACCACGTTCCCCAAGATTGATGATCGTATTGCGGTCATGGCAGGCATTCAGTTTGAGGGTGGCGTTGATTTCCCGCATCGCATCCCGTAATGCCGTCTCGGAGGTCTGGTGCATGACAACATGCTGGATATCCGCCGCCTCCCAACCCTGCCGCCGGAGAGTGTAGGTGGAATGAGCGACAGTCTGACGCAAAGCAACCGCGGTCTGACGAATTGAGTCAGTCACCATGATCGCTCCGCCATGCTCCTTATCGGTCGCTTTGGCGATGCATAAGGAGCTGTACTCCCCAAGGGTATAAAGGTCGAGGATATGGAAACCCACCTGATCATCCGGAGCGGAATGAAGGAGCACAGCCGCACCCGCATCACCCACTGTTAGGCAGGCCAAACGCGGATCCATGAAACCCTCGATCTCCTTTTGAGCGGTTGTGGCCAGGTGGCTGATGTACTCGCCACTGACCACCAGAGCGCAACGCATCATGCCGCTTCGCAGATAACTGTCGGCGGTCTTGATACCGGCAAACATTCCCGCACAGGCATCGGAGATGTCAAAAGCCACGGCGTTCGCCAGACCGAAGAAGTGTTTCAAACGGACCGCGCTACTCGGCTCGAAGTGGAACTCCCCCGGTCCATCCTGGCGGGAGATGTTGCAACAGACCAACAAGCCGATCTCATCGGGTCCATATCGGGATCGAGAGAGGCAATCCTCGATAGCGTGTTTGGCAAGATCCAGCGAAAATTCATTCTCTCCCACCACACGGCGGCTGCGGATTCCAGTCAATTTTTCCAATGGGAAGTCGATGGGAACCCGGCAACCCGCGACCAACTCAGCGGTGGTCACCACCTTTTCCGGAAGATAAACCCCGATACTTTCAATTAAGGTGTTTCCAACCTTTAAAGCCACCTCCACGGGGAGAGTGGCATTAACCTCTTCAACTGGTACCTCAGGTAATGCCTCGACATCACTTGAAACCCTTTGAAACTCTTGAACAGCGGGAACCGTTTCAACTTTTCCACATTGCTCCAGAGCCTCCGCCAGTTGGGCGATGGTCTGGTACTGGAAAAGCATCTCGGGAGTGAGCTTCAACCCCATCCGGGTGGCCCGTGAAGCGGTCTCCAAGCTCTGGATCGAAGCCCCTCCCAGATCGAAGAAGTTGTCATGAATTCCAATCCGCTCAACACCTAGAACAGATTGCCAGATCTCCGCTAGTTGACTCTCGATTGGGTTACGTGGCTGGACATACTCCTGCCCTAGCTCTGGCCGTGAACCATCGGGCAGGGGGAGAGCCTTACGGTCAATTTTGCCATGCGAAGTCAAAGGAAATGACGGCAGGAACAGGAAAGCCGTTGGAATCATGTAGCTGGGAAGCAGCTCACGCAGAAAGGCCCGGATTCCAGTGACATTGGGTTCTCTACCCTCTTCTGGTACCACATATGCCACCAGGCGTTTGTCTCCCGGCACGGTTTCTTGGGCGATGACCAGAACCTCGCGAGCCTCGGGAAACTTCAGCAACGCTGCCTCAATCTCCCCCAACTCAATCCGGTAGCCATGGATCTTTACCTGATGATCAGTGCGGCCAAGATACTGAAGGTTCCCATCCTCAAGGTACCGGGCCAAGTCTCCAGTCCGGTAAAGGCGGGAAGCCGTGCCGAAGGGGTTGGGAACAAAGCGCTCCCCGGTCAGATCCGGGCGGTTCAGATAACCATCAGCGAGGCTATCACCTCCAATAAAGAGCTCACCCGCCACACCCTTGGGAACCAATTGAAGCGAGCTGTCAAGAACATACAGCTGGGTATTCGCCACTGGGTGTCCGATGGGAATGCTCTCAGGGAGTGGATCCACGGGTTGAGCATCGAAAATACAACAACCAACCGCCGCTTCAGTGGGACCATACTCATTGATGAGTCTCGCCGAAGGCGCCTTTTTGCGCCAGAAGGCAAGGTGGTGGGCAAATAACGCTTCTCCGCCAATCACTAGAGAACGAAACTTGCCATCGAGGTCCGTATCCGCCAGAAGCGGTTCGAGCACCTTCATATGCGCCGGGGTCAGTTTGACGAAGGAGAGATCCTCTGAGTTGCGGATGATAGATGCCAATCCTTCCACCCCATCC
>CAZORO010000425.1:890-5233 GCA_964581845.1 uncultured bacterium | reverse complement strand
TCAATTCGCTACTCCGAAATTCGAATCCGCTACACCGCTTTTTTTTTAAATCAACCCCGGCGCTTTTGGAAATCGAGCATGAAGCCGCGGAGCGCTGCGACACCCTCTTCGGGCATGGCGTTATAAATGGAGGCACGGATCCCTCCCACTGAACGGTGACCTTTGAGTCCATCGAGCTTTTGTTTCTTGGCTTCGGCGACGAAGTCTTTTTCAAGATCCTCCGAAGGTAAGCGCCAGGTGACATTCATGATCGAACGGCAATCGCTGTGGGCGTGGGGACGGTAGAATCCCCCACTGGCATCGATGGCATCATAGAGCAAACCGGCTTTGCGCCGATTCAATGCTTCCATCTCGGCTAGTCCGCCAATGTCCTCAATGAGCCACTTGGTGACCAGCATGGTCATGTAGATGGCGAACACCGGCGGTGTGTTGTAGACCGAGTTGTTCTCGGCATGGACCCGGTAGGAAAGAATCGAGCCGAGATTCTCACAACAGCGTTCGAGCATGTCCTCGCGGATGATGACAAGGGTTAAACCAGCAGGTCCCATATTCTTCTGGGCGCCGGCATAGATCAGACCGTATTTCTCGATCTGGATGGGATGTGAAAGGATATCGGAAGAAGCATCGCAAACCAGTGGGACACCGCCTGTTTCAGGCTCGGACTGGAACTCGACTCCCTGAATGGTCTCGTTGGAGGTATAGTGGACATACACTGCCTTGGGATCGAGGTCGAGCTCGGCGGCCTTGGGCACGCGGATATAGTTGTCGGCCTTACCAGACCAGGCTGTGCGTATCGAACCTTCCTTCTTGGCTTCCTTGATGGCTTTGTCTCCCCAGGAACCAGTCAGGATGTAGTCCGCGGACTTCCCTTCCCCACGCAGCAGATTCATCGGCACCATGGAGAATTGCAGGCTGGCGCCACCCTGAAGGAAGAGGATCTTGAAATGACTGGGCAAATTCAGGAGAGTCCGCAAGTTGGCTTCTGTAGCCGCGAAAACTTCATCGGCTGGCTTGGAACGATGGCTGATCTCCATGATCGACATTCCAACGCCAGGCAGGGCAACCAGGTCGCGCTGAGCTTCTTGCAGGGCTTTGACCGGGAGCACCGCCGGCCCAGCGGAAAAGTTGAAGATTCGTGTTTCCATCGCTATACCTCCATGGACAGAGTCACTGGATGAATAAGGGGGTTATCTTTCGCACAAAAAGATCCGGATGACCAGCCCCAAAATTGGTGGCCTTGCTTGAAAAACAGTACCGGGTGGTTCACGATGGGGGGCAAGCAGCTATGGGTCTGCCCCAAAAGCGGCGATAAAAGAGAATGTCCCCTCGTTGAGATTGAGATGCAGCGGGGTTTTTCGCCCATACCATGAAGGAGGTAGAGTTTGTATGAGTTGCCTTTCCAAAGTCTTGATGATCCTGCTGGCGGGTTTGTTGTTACCCTTGGCCGCTTTGGCGCAGAGCACGGACCCTGTTTTAGCGGGAGCGACACCCTTGTCGGCCAACTTTGATGTCTGGCCGGAGTTTCTTCCCCTGAACAATGATTTCAACAATTATGACATCTCGGCGATCGGGGTGAATTCCGGAACCAGCCGTGAGGAATTCGTCCTCTGCGGTGTTTCCAATGACACTCAGTGTGGCCCAAAGATGGCCATTATTTCCGCCAATGGGGTGGAAACCGCGGTCAGGGATACATTCGTGGATGACACCGGAACTCAGTTCCTTGGGAAAGCGGCGATTGAAAATTATGGGGCCGCCGCTGGATTCGGCTTCAAAGCCAACATCGATGGAGAACCATCCACCGGGCAATTCCTCCTCAGCATTGTCTTTTTCAACAACAACACCAGCGAATTGGTCGAATTCCCGGGTGCAACGGTTGCGGCCTTTGACTACCTGGCCTCTGACTTGGGCCGTTATTACATCAATGACCATTATCTGAGCCAACGATATAACCGCGATGCCACCAAGGTCAGCAATATGTCTCCGGGCAGGAACATCCCTTCGGCCTCCTCGCATACCCTTTCTCCCTGGTTTCCCGCGGCCAACCATCAAAGTCAAGCCGCTGGATGCGCGATTCTCTCAAATGGGAACTCGCTTCACTACATCGCCGACTTGAGCCGTCAAGGCAGCGGATCCGGCTTGAAGGGGGTGGCGGAGTACTATGTGGACAATGGCTTGGTTCCCTTGCTGGATGCTGGAACCAGCCACTTATGCAATGTCCACACGGTAACCAATCCGGCTGCCTCATCATTCGTGGTGAGCACCACTCCCACCTTTGTCAATCCATTGGATGGAACCACCCTTTCCAACTCGAACAGCCAGCAGGCGGACGCGGGGGAGGGATGGTTCGCGATGCGTGCTGACAACAACAACGGCTCACTGGCTTTCTTCCGCAACGATGGAACCCGGATCAAGCAAATCTATGATTACAAAGCCCTTTATGAGGACACGGACGGCCTTCTTCCCAACAATGCCGACACGATCACGGTGAGTGGAAAGAACGCGGTCTCCGCCTCCAACCAAATCCTGTTCGTGGTGACGCGCTATCAAGAGAATTCCAACGGAATCGACCGTCCAGCCATCCTGCGCTTCCAGGTGAACGCTGGACTTACCGATGTCACTCCGCTGCCGATTATCGTGGCCGATGACGATTACACTCCCCCAGCCACCGCGGCAGTCAGCGAGAGGACCATCGACATCTGCGCCAATAGCCAGGGTGGTTTTGTGATTGGCTGGAGAAGGAATTCCGTGGAGACAACCGGCCCCGGCGCCCCGGTAGCGCGTGTTTATAAACCCAACGGAATACCCTCGACGGGGAGTTTCTATGTGTCCTCTCTCACCGACCCCACTTCCGACACCGCCGAGGACGAGATCATCAACGGCCAAGTCAAAGTGGCGATCAATAACAATGTGGCTTGTATCACCTGGTTCACTCAAAATGGAGTCACAACGGTCAATGCGAATGACTGTTCTGGAAAGCCCAAATCACAAGCCCCCTCCGGTCATGCGATCTCCACGGCGGCGCGGGTCTTCCAGGTGGATATGACCCAGGTGAGTGACTGGGATTTGTATTGATTGGAGCACTAGAGCAGGCCCAGGAGTTCAACTCCTGGGCCTGCTGGCGGCAGTGGATTCCCGCCTTCGCGGGAATCCAGGCTGATATGACAACCTTCTTCCTACAACAGACTGCGAGGCTACCCGTGCCTTACTTCTCCTGCTTCTTCCCTTTGGAGTCCTTCTTCCTTTTCGCCTTTCCCCTGGACTCAGGACCAAGTTCCAAGAGGGTCGAGAGCTCGGACAAGAACTCATTCACATCCTTAAAGGAACGGTAGACCGAGGCAAAGCGGACATAAGCGACCTGATCCAAGTCGCGCAAGACTTCCATCACCATCTCGCCCGCCACACTGCTCTCCACTTCCTTGTCGGCCTGGCTGAAGATACGTTGCTCAATCTTGCTGGTGACCTCCTGGATGGTGTCCTCGCTGATGGGACGCTTCTGACAGGCGGCACGGATGCCAGCGGCGATCTTATCACGGTTGAAAGGCTCACGGCGTCCATCCTTTTTAATGATCATCAGCGGAATTTCATCCACATTTTCATAGGTGGTGAAACGCCTGTGGCATTCCAGACACTCCCGCCGCCGACGGATCGAGGACCCTCCCGGCATGGCTCTGGAGTCGATCACATGATCGTTATCAGCGGCGCAATAAGGACAGCGCATAGGAGGTTCTCCAGTGGTGCATCATGTAATATAGATATGGATGGCCCTGCCATCCACTCATATATGGATGGCCCTGCCATCCACTGCGAGCGCGGCCTCTTTGAGACATTCGGCCAATGTGGGATGAGCATGCGAGGCTTGGGCGAGATCCTTGCTGGTGGTTCCTAAGGCCATGGCCACCGCCGCCTCGGCAATCAGGTCGCCAGCGCGTGGCCCAATGATGTGAATCCCCAGGATCCGGTCTGTCTCCGCATGAGCCAGCATCTTCACCTTGCCCTCCGTATACGCCATGGACCGCGCGCGTCCATTAGCAATGAAGGGGAAGATCCCCTTGCGGAAGGGCACCCCCTCCTCGACCAGATCCTCCTCGGTCCTGCCCACCGAGGCAATCTCGGGATGGGTGTAAACCACTCCTGGAATCGAGTTGTAATCCACATGCCCATGGCCTTTGACGATGATCTCGGCGCAGGCCATGCCCTCCTCCTCGGCCTTGTGGGCCAACATCGGACCTGGAATAACATCCCCAATAGCATAAATACCCTCCGCCGAGGTGGCGAAGTGTTCATTCACCGGGATGCGTCCACGCGAGTCCTTCTCGATCCCAACTGTCTCCAAGCCGAGGTTT
>CAZORO010000425.1:0-880 GCA_964581845.1 uncultured bacterium | reverse complement strand
TCCGTCCTACTGAGAGCAGCACGCAATCACACCGGACTGGCTCGCTTCCCTCACACTCGACCACACATTCATTACCCTCAAACCGTGCGGAGGTCACCCGGCTTCCCAGGTGGAAGACCATGCCCTGTTTCTCAAGAACCTTCTGGGCATCTCCAGCAAGCTCCAAATCCATGCCGGGGAGGATACGATCCAGGTATTCGAGCACAGTAACCTTGGCACCGAGTCTTCTCCAAACCGATCCGAGCTCCAGACCGATCGCGCCCGCGCCAATCACCACCAAGTGACCAGGAACACTGGTATAGGACAATGCCTCGGTGCTGGTTCCGATCCGGCCGCCATCCAACTCGACTCCGCGCAAAGGCGCGGACTTGCTGCCAGTGGCGATGATAATCTTGCCAGCCTGGATCTCCTCCATCCCGCTTTCACTTTCCACTACCACCCGACCGGGTCCCGCGATCCGTCCATGTCCCTGGTAGCGTATGATATTGTTTTTCTTGAACAAAGAATTAATTCCGCCGGTCAGTCCACGGACCACTGCTTCTTTCCGCCTCATCATCGTGGCAAGGTCAAATTCCACACTTCCCACCTTGATGCCATGAGCCTTGAGCGACTTGGTGGTTTCCCAGTAGAGGTAGCTCGATTCCAATAAGGCTTTACTGGGGATACAACCAATCCTCAAGCAGGTTCCTCCAAGCATGGCCTCTTTCTCGATACAGGCCACATTCAATCCCAACTGGGCGGCACGGATGGCGGCGACATACCCTCCCGGTCCTCCCCCAATGACAACTAGATCATGCTGACTCACTCAACTGCCCTCCTTCAAAATCAGGCTCTCCGCCTGTTCACACACTCAGATTGTCCTGAACGGGAAATGATGCGG
>CAZORO010000424.1:4098-5247 GCA_964581845.1 uncultured bacterium | reverse complement strand
GTTTTTATGTCTTTCTCCACTCCACGGCCGTCCTTATACATTTTACCCAAGTTATTCATCGCCAGCGGATATCCACCATCAGCCGCTTTACGATACCACTCTATTGCAGTTTTTTCATTTTTCTCAACTCCACTACCATTTTGATACATTACACCCAAGTTATTAATAGCCACCAGTTCACCAGCCTCGGCCGCTTTGCGATACCACTCTACAGCGGTTTTATATTCTTTATCGATTCCATTACCATTTGCATACATGAAACCCAGTTTGGTCATGGCCAGTGGATAACCCGCCTCAGCCGCTTTACGATACCATTCCATTGCAGTTTTCTCATTTTTTTCAGCACCACGGCCATCCGCATACACTAAACCCAACTTGAACATTGCCTCTGGTAGTCCAGCTTCCGCACTTTTCCGATACCACTCCACAGCAACCTTCTCATCCTTTTCCACTCCCTGACCATTGCTATACATTAATCCAAGGTTATACATGGCTGCTGGAAGTCCGCCATCCGCTCCTTTCCGGAACCACTCCACAGCAACCTTCTCATCCTTCCGCACTCCAAGGCCATCTTCATACATCGAACCCAAGTTACTCATGGCCAAGAGATTTCCTTGTTTCGCAGCTTTCTCATAATCTTGAGACGCTCCCACAAGGTTTACAGGTAATCCAATCCCTTTCCATTTGGCACCTGCTAGAAGGAACAACGCCTCTGGGTCATTCTTGATCGCCATGGACTGGATATCTTCAATGACTTCATGGGCCTCGTTTTGAGCCTTAGCCTCATCTTTTTGAAATCTACACTCTCCAATAAACATCAGCCGGGCCCTCCACATTCTGGCGATGGGATGTCCGGTATCTGCAGCCTCTATAAAGAACCCTTTTGCCTGCTCTCTGTCGATATGACCCGATAGCCCCATATACAAATCGACAGCCTTCCGTAACAACCCGAGATCATCCTTTTTTGGAGTGCTAAGGAGACCCGGTAAAATCGTTTCCAAATAATTGGGTGCGAGACGCCCTTCAAGTAAATCATCAATCACCTTCAGGGCCTCGGGCCTTCCATCATTGACAGCTGTTTTTGTCAGATCAAACTGCGCAGTTGTGAGTTTGCCATCTGCCAGCATCTGGGCCAGTTTACGTAGAGTC
>CAZORO010000424.1:0-4088 GCA_964581845.1 uncultured bacterium | reverse complement strand
TGACTCAGGTATCCCCGGCTCATGGCCAACGGGACATCCCCGGATGCTTCCGCTAAAGTAAAGAGGGGCCGTTGGACACCGCCGGGTTTCTGTTTACTCCACTCCTCAACTTGTTCACGGACCCAGGGACCCAGTGTCCCCACCGTAATCAAACCTTCCGGTGTCGAGGGGGCTGCTCCGCGTAATCCCTTCAACAGGAAATTCGTGAACGCTCCATGGCCTGTCTCCTCCATCTCATAACTGAACTGTCCTGGGCTGCATGACTTCAATGTCATGAATCCCTCCGCTTGAGGAAAAGCGCGCGCAAACTCATCGGTCATCGCTCCCCCGATCGAACGCTCTCCCTCAACAGACACCTTCTCCCGGCAAGCATCAAAAAATAGCAACCGTTTCCTGCAACGCGAGTTCAGGAGATTCCTCTCGATCCAAGCCAAAGGAACCGCGGTGGCATCCAAGGTTCCTCGCCAACTGTCCTCCGCCAAGACAAAACCCTCGATACCATGCGTTGAAATCTGAATGACAACGCACCCCTCGGGACCCGCTGAATCGGCAGCCCATTTGATAGCATTCACAATATTCGTGTGACTCGGTCTATCAAATCCCTCCCCGCTGGTGACCAGGAGACGGGTGTTTTCGATGGCCACGTAACCAAGGTCCTTTACAAAACAGTCACGCATCTCACTGGCATCAACCGAGCAGTATTTGAGAGGCTGGATGGAAGGATCCTCGAATGTGTCCACCCCAATGAACACACCGTAACTTTGTTGCCTAAGGCTGCTGTATTCTGTTTTGATCTCCACAATGGGTACAATTTCTACTGCTCTCTCCCGCGCGGATGATGGATTCAAGAACCAAGCGCCCATCAAGAGAATAGATATGTATAGTCCAAGCGTTATCCGTCTCATCGCTCAAACTCCAAATTGGTGTTCTTTAAAGGACTCTCATATCCATACTACGACGGAATAGAATAAATTTGCATTTTTTTTTGTGGGCTGTATGGAAAGGGAATGGAAACCAGGTTTTTTCCATCCCTTGGCTGGAATGATTACAGGATTCAGATCTCACCCGTGAGATAAAGGACTAATCTTCAATACCAGAATTGCTTATTCGTAAAACTCCCAAGCCTGCACTTTCGTGGTTGATGTCTCCACGGGTTCTAGAAAGCGGAAATGGTCCACTGCCATCCACCCTCCCACGGGTGGGTTCACCCTTGTGTCTTGATCGACCACTTGGATGTAAACCTCCGTTCCCACCGCGGAAGAGACATCGAGAGTACAAGTAGCCCATTCTGGTGAGGTCTTTGGCATATAAGCGGTTGCCACGATGTAGTTGTTGGATGCGTAATAGACCCGGACATACAAACGGAGAGAGGTCCATCCCGCCATTTCAAACTGGATCTTCTTATGTTTCAGGACAAAGGTTTGAGAAGTGAGAGTACCCACAGATGCTTCTCCGGAATGACTTGTATCGGCGAAACTTTGACCGTGAAAGGCACTTGCTGTATTCAGGCTGCTGGTCACAGGTGCAGTCCCCCAAGCCGTACCGGAGATTTGCCAATTCAAGAACGATCCATCCTCGAAACTCCAGTTTTCCGGGTCTTCGACGGGTGGATTCACCGTAGGAACGGGGTATGGATTCGCATCCAGCCAATTCAGACGTGTTTCAAACCAATCATTCAACCTCTCGATCTCCCCATCATAGGTCGTTGGAATGGGTGGCATATTCGGCCAAATGTATTTCCCCAAAATGGGCCATCTGACAAAATTGCGTTGGATAGCTCCCTCCAGTTCCGCGACTGATCCTTCGATCAATGCTGTCAGGTTCGCATCCGAGAAAGGACCTGCTCGGAGCTCGTCCCAGCGTTCGTTATAACGGCGCCGGAACTCGGGATCCTTCAATAACTGCGGTGCCCAGTAAGTCCAACCCTCGGGACCGGCCACATTGGCATACCCGGTGGCATCCTGATAACCCCAGCACTCGCAATTCCCAAAGGCCAGGTCATAATCCCAGATTGGCCCCATTTTCAGTTTTCCACCACGGTCCTTATGAACAAAGGTGCTGGAATTAAAGGAATCCACATTTTTTGTCATTTCGGTCAGGATGAGGAAATCGACAGCGGAGTCCATATCGAGATATTTCCTGTACCCATTAGTAGGATCCGCAAAGTTGGAACCATAAAGAGCATTCTCGAATTCATTCATGTAGTTCTTAATCCATTGTTGTTGGATCGGAAGGATGTCATCACCTTTGGGATAATTCTGGATCAAAACATGTCCACGGTTGGTTGTAAAATATGTATCCTCAGGCTTCACTTTTCCAAGGGGAGTGAATTCGAGGATATATCCACCGGTGATCTCCGGTTCCAAAATATCTGTTTCACGAAGCTTCGATATCTGAACTCTATCCTTGCCACGCTTGATCTTTTCTGTAAGGGTATACACTCCCTTATAATCAAGGTCAACGAGAACCTCAACGAACCGTGTCCGTGGCGCATACCGTCCCATCCGGTTGCTGAGAGTATAAGCCAAGTGGTTCCGGATCAGCGATTTGTCCGCATAGGGGCCATGAAGAACCCAATCCGCCTCCTCTGGAAAATCCAGCATGTGGACATCCATATCCTCCCCTGTGGAGTCTCTGAACTCGAAGCTGTATTGCTGCTTGGGGAAGCTCGCGGAGTAGTTGCCACGCAGCTCAATTCCAATCGGACCTTGGACATCCACATAGGGGCTGTCCAGATTATTCAGCCCGCCCGAAGGATCATAAAGAACCATGATGTGCGCATCCGATTTATCTATACTCGGAATTGGATTGCCGAGTGTCTCAATAACAAGCAACGGAAGGCAAGACCCCTCGAAATCAATATGCTCCTCCTGATGGTAGCCGGCCAAAGCCATCCAGGCATATCCGCCGGGATTCAGCCGTGGATTGTTATCCACGACTTCCAGATAAACCTTGCGGCCAATCAGATCACTTGTCAACCAGCGTCCTTGAGCAAGTTTGTGATACCCCGGCGGTTTGGCGGTCCGTAGGATGGCTCCATCAGGATAGGAGCGGAGATAGAAGAAGTTCAGATCGCCACTATTCGTTGTCGTGGCGGTCCCATCGGCTCCTGCGATGAGAAAGGCCTGGATCGGTTTCTGGATGGTGAAATGAGTCGAACGGATTGTGCCAACTGCCTCTTCGCCACCCGCCAGAGAATGGGCCACATAACACTCCGGATCCCCCGCTTGGGTCATATAATCGGGATGCCATTCAACTTTCCATGTACTGGGATTGATGACTTCCCAACCCTCGAAGGTGCCGGACTCGAACCGGAGAATGCTGTCAATACTGGTCTGTGCCTGGATGGACTGCCCCCACAACAAGACACTTATTAACAACAACAAGAACAATCCACTACGTCTCGACTGCATTACTGAACTTCCTTAACGGGTCCGCGATGACACTTTTATGGAACCGCTGTTCTTTTTCCTTCAGATTCTTATCTTGTATTATAAATGGCTTTCCTGTTTATTCCGAGAGTGGTTCCTCATTACGATGCCAGGGAATTCGCGAAACCGATCACCACAAGGCCCACCAATAAGAAACCGACGCCGGACATCATGGTCTTCAGGTGAGGTCTCGCAAGACCGGACCATTCCCCGGTGATAATTCCCCACAGGTTCCCGGCTGTGATTCCCATACCGATGAACGCCGCGAAGCCAACCGAGGCACCCAGTTTTCCCAACATGGTCGAGGAGACACCGAAAAGGAGAATCCCTCCAAACCAGAGAACTCCCATGACCAGGCTCATGAGTTCATTCCACCCGGTTTGGTGAGAGAAGAGCGCCCAGGTTCCGCCTTGATGAACCTTATACAGGCAGAATCCCGTGTTGACAAAAAAGGCTCCCGAAAGAAGGACACACCAGACAGCATTCGATGCCCAGAGGGCATCCACGCCCTTTGTGACGGCATGCTCCTGGATCGGTTTTCCAATAACGAAGCCAATGTTAATCAGCGCGCCGCAAACACCCGCGATGATGCAGATGATCAGCCGGAAAATCATCGGTCAACACTTCGCCGTCCAAGCCGTAAAGCGGATGGACATA